>NZ_JBKQWU010000049.1:0-25093 GCF_047275745.1 Amaricoccus sp. W119
CCATCATAGGCTTGGTCATCGGGGGCATGCCTCGGTTCAGGTTGGCGGTTGCGACCCGACCCTACCGAGAAACCCGATGACCGCCTCAGCTACACCACCCCGCGGGACACGATCCGCGCAGCTCCGGCGTGCCTTCGCCGAGGTAGCGGCTTTTCATCTCGGTGCCGATGCGGAACTTGTCGTAGAGGTAGCTCCGTCCGTTCCGGGAACGTTCCTCTACGCTGCCAATCAGCTCCGAGGCGGTGTCGTCTAGGTGGAGCCGCAACAGATCCTGGTAAGCGACCTGCGCGGCGCGGGAGTGAGAGATGATCGTCATCAGGTCCTCATTGCTCTGCGCAGCAAGTAATATTTTGATGCACAACGCGCAAGCCTTCTCGTGTGCAGCAAAGAATTCGTGGCTGCGCACGCGCCGATCACCGTGGTCGCAGGAGCGCCCGTGTGAAGTTCGGTTTGACCGAACGAGCGACGTCCTTTGGACGACGCGCTCGACGTCGAACGCGGCGACGCCGCGTCCCGGGTGATCGCCGAGCAGAACGATCGCTTCCGGATGAGCTGGGGCGCCGACGGTACGGTGCCGGGCCGGATCGCGATGACCTCGGGCATCGCCGCGCTCGGCGCGGTGGCGATCCCGCGCCTCGTCGCGGCCGTCCGAGCCTTCGCGGAGTTCAGCGAGGATAATGATCCGTGGGGCCAGCGCGACTTCGGCATCGTTTCGGTGGAGCAGTGGGGCGAGACGATCCGGGTCTACTGGAAACTCGACCTCTACGACGCCGATTACACCTTCGGCTCGGACACGCCGGAGGATCCCGAACGGACGCGGCGGGTGCTGACGCTGTTGCTGCCGGAGGAATACTGAGATGGGCGCGGACTGGCTCGCCCTGCGCCGCCGCGAGGCCTGGGCGCTGATCGGCCGGGGCGATGTCTTCGGCATCGGCCGTCGTTTCCTGCTCCGCCACGGCGCGCTCTGACTTCCGGGCTCCGGACCGAACGGCCGGAGGCCGCTCCGAACAACCTTCCCGAACTGAAAGGCTCCCGATGAGCATCGAAGGCAAGATCACCGCCGTGATCGAAAGCATCCCGTTCGCCGATCTTTACGTGCATCCGATGAACCCGCGCGGCGCGGTCGACGAGGCCGGCCTCGCGACGCTCGCCGAGAACATCCGCGCGCTCGGGCTGATCCAGAACCTCGCCGGGCTGCGCGACGACGACGGCAAGGTCGGGATCGTCGCCGGCGGCCGCCGGCTGCGCGCGCTCGCACTGCTGCGCGAGGATCCGCGGTTCCGGGATGACCCCCGGTCCCGCGATGACCCGCGGTTCGAGATGGTGCCGGTGCGGATCGCGCCGGACGCGGCGACCGCGCGGGTCTGGGCCGCGAGCGAGAACCATCTGCGCGAGGCGCTGCACCCCGCCGACGAGATCCGCGACTACGCCGATCTCGCGGCGCGCGGCGCGGCGATCCCGGAAATCGCCATCGCCTTCGGCGTCGCCGACGCGCATGTCCGCCATCGCCTGAAGCTCGCGGCGCTGCCCGCGCCGGTGCTCGCCGCGCTGCGCGCCGACGAGATCAGCCTCGGCGCGGCGGCCTGCTTCACCATCTGCGACGACCTCGCCCACGCGCTCGGCGTGCTGGACCAGGCGCGCGGACGGAGCTTCGACGAGCACCGCCTGCGCCGGCTCCTGAAACCCGCCGCGATCCGCGCCGGCGACCGGCGCGCCCGCTTCGTCGGGCTCGACGCCTACCGCGCGGCGGGCGGGCGGATCAGCCATGACCTCTTCGCCGACGAAATCTATCTCGACGATCCCGATATCCTCGACACGTGCTTCGCGGAGAAGCTCGCCGAGGCGGCGGAGGGACTGCGCGCCGCCGAGGGCTGGAAATGGGTTCGCACCGTGTCGGAGCCCTATCTCGGCTACAACGAGATCGGTGCGCTCGGCACCGAACGGCTCTATCCGTTCGAGGGAGAACTGGGCGAGGCTGAGGCCCTGCGCCACGATGAACTGGCGGCGCTGGCCGAGATGGACGCGCTCGACGACGCGGGCGCGGCGGAGCTGGACCAGCTCGCCGCGATCCGTGAGGGCGGTTACACCGAGACCCAGACCCATCACGCGGGGATCATCGTCTGGGTCACGCATGACGACTCCCTCGCCGCCGCGCGCGGACTAGTGCTGCCACAGGATCAGCCCGCGGCGATCGAGGCCGGAATCCTGGCCGAACGGGAAGGGCGCGGCGAAGGCGAAACCGCGCGACAGAAATCGCCGATCTCCGCCGCCCTGGCCGAGGACCTCGCCCGGGTCGCGCGCGGCGCGCGCCAGCACGCGATGCTCGGCGCGCCGGACCTGCTGCTCGACCTGCTGGCCTTCGAGCTGTCGGGCCGGATCGGCCATGGTCATGCCTTCGGGCTGCGCGTGAGCGACGTGCCGAACCAGCCCGGTACCGCGACCGGTTTCGCGCTCGACCCGCGCCTGACCGAGCTCGCGCCGAGGCCGGAGAACCCGTGGGACTTCGACCGCGCCGCCGCGTTCCGCGCTTTCCGCTCCGAGGACGCCGAGCATCGGCGCGGAGAGCTGTCGCGGCACCTGACCGCGCTGCTGACCATCGACGATCGCGACCTCGCCGCGCTGATCGACGCGGAGGCGAAGACGGAGATCCGCGCGGTCTGGACCCCGACCGCCGAGAATTTTCTCGGCCGGGTGAGCGGCGCCACTCTCGAGGCGCTCTGGGCCGACCTGCTCGACCTTGCTCCCGAGCATCCGACGATGACCGCCTTCGCAAAGCTCCGGAAGGGCGAGAAGGCGGCACGGCTCGAGAGCCTGTTCGCCGACGAGGCGACCCGCGCGAGCCTCAAGCTCAGCAAGAAGCAGCGCGCGCGGATCGATGCCTGGCTGCCCGAGGGTATGGGCTGAGCGCAGCGCGGTGCCGGGAGTATCCCCGGCACCGCTTGTCACCTTGCGATGCTCGGTGAGGCGACGCGTGCCGAGCAGGGCGCGGCGGGAGGGGGCGAGGCGCGCGGAGACTTCCCATATCGGAGCGCGCCTCGCCTCCGGGGCGGCTGGTGCCGATCCGCCGCCACCGCCGGGCGGTGGGTCCTGCCAAGAAATGGCGCCGGCGGTTGACCCGGTCCGGCATCCATGGGAGTCGGGGCCGGGAGATCGCCGCCGACCATCGCCGGCGGATGCCGCGCCGGGCGCGGCTCTCCTCGTTCCCCCCGAAGCAACTCACGGAGTGGTATGCGATTTCCAGTTTTCAGGGCGTTGGCCGGGCAGGGCGCGTCATGAGGCCGAAGGTACTCTGGAGCCGCGCGGCGGACCTCTCGGGTGTCCGGGAGCGCGGTCGCGCCGCGCCCGGCGGGCGCGAGCTCGCAAGGAGCCCGAGCCGAGTCCCGCCTGCCGATGAAAAGACCCGCCGCGATGCCACCGGCGTCGTGGCGCCGACTATGAGACGATCGATGCCGACGACGCTTTCTCTGACCGTGACCGTCGATTGCGATCCGGGGACGGTGCTGGGCGGGCCGGACAAGGTCGCCGTGCTGGCGCTGTTCCTGGACGAGGACGGGTTCTGCCATCTCACGGCAAGCGACGAGCGCCACGGCGCGCTGCGCTATCCGGAGTCGGTGCGCTATTTCCGCGATCTGGTGTGGCGACAGGTGCTGCCGCGCGGCGTCGAGGTGAGCGCCGATCCCGAGAAGATCGACGCGCTCGCGCGAGCGCTCCGGCCCTGGCTCGCACGGGTGCACGCCGGGCATTCGATCGAGCCGCGCGACGGCGTCCTGATCGGACAGCTGACTCCTGACGCGGCGGAGGCGAGCCGGCGGGTCCAGCGCCTCCACGGCGCGGCCGACTGGATCGCCCGGGACCAGGGTTAGCGCCGGATCGCGCGCCACGGCGCGCGATCCGGTCGGGCCAGCACCCGGCTCAGGCGCTGGCGGCCTTGCGGCGGCCGCGCGGCTTGGCAGGGGGCGGCGGCGCGGGTTCCAGCTCCTTCGGCTTGCGACCGAGGCCGATGGCCTTGGCCAGTTCTTGGCGTCTGGCCGAGTAGCCCGGCGCGACCATGGGATAGTCCGACTTGAGCCCCCACCGCGCGCGAGATTCCTCTGGTGTCATTCCATAGGACGTCATCAGATGCCGCTTCAGCATCTTCAGCTTTTTGCCGTCCTCGAGACAGACGATGTAGTCGTCCGTCACCGAGCGCCGGATCGGCACCGCCGGCACCAGCGCTTCCGGAATCGCCTGCTCGTCGCTGGCGAGTTCGGACAACTTGGCGAAGACGCCGCCGATCAGCTCGGTCAGCGCGGGGGTCTCGATCGCGTTGTTGCCGGCATAGGCGACGACGATCTCCGACGCGAGTGCGAGAATCTCGCCCCGTTCGAGGCTGGGCTGCGCGTCCATGTAGGGATCCTGTTTGGAGTTTGTGTGCCATCCCTACGTCCATTCGGCGCGGGCCGCAATTTCTTCGGAAGCCGCGTCGGCCAATAGGCTAGGATGAGTGAATTGATGGCTCACGAGATTGATCGAGAGGGGCGCGGATCGTTGGAACGGCGAGGGTCAATTCCGGCCCCGTGGCGGAGCGGACCCGCGCCGTTCCCGTTCTGACACACGATCCCTATATAGCCGCTGCGAGGCGAGGGGGGTGACGATGCAAGCGTATTTGTTCAGGGGACATTCGGGGACCTACGCGGTGTCCGCCGACGCGGGCGGCGCGCGGTTGCCGGCGATGCTCGGACCTTGGGTGCGGTGGAAGGAAGCCGCGATCGACGATGCGGGCTTTGGCCGCATCAGCCTCGCGGCCGACGAAGTCGGAGCTCTGCGTCGGGCCGGCTACGTCCTGCTTCCGAACGGGCTGGTGATCGACGACACCTGAGCGCGACGTCCGGTCTGGTTGGGCTCGGGTCAGCCGGCGCTTTCAGTGGGTGATCGTCGCCACCGACTGGGCGGTCAGGTCGCAGGTTCAGGCCTCGCCGTGTCAAGGGTCGCACCATTGGCGTGGCCGCCCCGAAAAACTACACCTGAAACGCGCCGCGCGTTGCCATGGCGGCGTGATCGCGCGCGCCGTGGATGACCCGGACCACGACGACTTCGAACTCCCGGACGATGTAGTAGACCGCGTACTTGCCATGCGGGAGCATGCGCAATCCCTCAGCCAGCTGAGGGCGCGCGGGACCCGAGTAGGGGGCGTGGCGAAGCTGCTCGAGGTGGGCTCCGAGCGAACCAACGAAATGGCTGGCGGTCTCCTCGGACGCCCCCGAAGCGATGTAGGACCAGATATCGGCGAGGTCGCTTTCGGCGCTCTCGGTCAGGCGGAGCGCGTACGGCCGGCTAATAGCTGCTTCCCCCGCTCGATGATACGCGCGGGGTCGAAACCCTCCACGCGCCCGGCCGCGACATCCTCCAGGCCCCGGTCTATATCGGCCTTCAGGGCCGCCAGCTCCTGCAGCTGAAGCAGCCGCTTCAGGCGCCAGTCGCGCACCGCCTCGCGCACGGCCTCGCTCGTCGAGGCATAGTCCCCCTCGGCGACCGCCGCGCGGAGCACGGCGGCCAGATCGGCGGGCAGCGTAACCGTCAGGCGTTCGATCTCGGCCAATCTCATCTCCCTTTGGCTGTTCCTACTTTATCATACTTATGATGATCGCTGCCAGTGGCGGATGTTGCCCGTCGCGTCGCCAAAGGAGCCCGCCGGATCGGCGGGCGCGCTTCGAGCGGACGGGGCAGGGGATCGACGGGCCTTTGGCCCGCTCACCCCCGCCCCGACACCATTTCCATTTCCTGATCCGCCCAGCATCCGGGCATGCGCGCGTCAACCGGCGAGCGCCGGCCGTCGGCCGTCGGCTGCGCCGCCCCCCGTGTCCTCGGCGTGCCGCCTGCGGGCCGCGCCAGGGGCGGCTCCGCCCGATTGACCCACGCCCGCCCGGCCGCGGGTCGGGCCACGCCCTCCCCGCTCCGCTCCCGGGAAATGCATGGACGCATTTCCGGTCACCGACCGAGGAGGCGCCGCCCATCGGCGGAGCGGGAAAGCCCGGACCGCCCAATCTGGAAGGACGACGACAATGGCGGGCAAGTTCGACGCGCAACAGTGGGTGACGGATCGGATCGTGGCGGCGATCGAGGCGGGCACGCCGCCCTGGCGCCAGCCCTGGACCGGGACCGCGCGCGGGGCGGTCTTTCCATACCGGGCGTGTGGCGAGGCTTATCGCGGCATCAACGTGATCCTGCTCTGGCTCGAGGCCTGGGAGAAGGGCTACGCCTCGCGCTTCTGGTTCACCTATCGTCAGGCCCAGGCGCTCGGCGGTCAGGTGCGCAAGGGCGAGAAATCCGCGAGCGTGATCAAGTTCGGCACGTTTGAGAAGGCCGGGACCGCCGAGGAGGACGATCGGCGCGCGATCCCGTTCACGAAGCTCTACGCCGTCTTCAACGCCGACCAGATCGACGGGCTTCCGGAGGTGTACCATCGCCACCCGGAGGCGCCGCGCGATCTCGGCACCGAGCCCGATCGCGCGCTGGAGGCCTTCTTCGCCGCGACGGGCGCGGTGATCGTGTCGAGCTCCGACCCGCGCGCCTACTACGACTTCAAGGCCGACCGCATCCACATGCCGCCGATCAGGACCTTCCATGCGATGGCCGGCTACTACGCGACGCTGGCGCATGAGGCGACGCATTGGACGGGGCATGCGAGCCGTCTGGATCGGCTCGCCAAATTCGCCGACCGCGACGCCTATGCCTTCGAGGAGCTCGTCGCCGAGCTCGGCAACGTCATGCTCTGCGCGCGGCTCGGCCTGACCCCGGATTTCGGGCAGAGCGCGGCCTATGTCGAAAGCTGGCTCAGCGCGCTGAGAAACGACAAGCGGCTGATCTTCCGCGCCGCCGCCGAAGCCCAGAAGGCGGTCGATTTCCTGCTCGAGGCCGGAGGGGGAGTCGCGCAACGGAGCGCCGCCTGAGGCGGCCGCCCCGCCGGTGAAAGGCCCCGCGCCGCGGCGCCCGAGCGCTGGCCGTCGGGGCGCGGCGTCAACCAGCGAGCGGGGGGCTCGATCTCCGGACCCCCGCCCGAAGCAGTCGGCCCCGATGTTACGATCCGCCGCGCCAGATGTTCGAAGGTACCGGTCGCGCAAGCGCGCCCGGAGAGTGAACCACGCGGCACATCGCGCCGATAGAGCGCCGCGCCGATCACGAGCGCGGTGGCAAGGCCACGCCGCGTCACGAGCCTTTCCGCCGCGAGCGCGATTCTGGCGCGCGCGCCATCCTGCCTGATCACGTTTGAAACCCCCGATCCCGATCGGAGGATCGCGTCGGGGGATGGTCAATCAAGCACCGGCGGGATTCATGATTACCGCGCGGCCTGTCGCCCCGGGCGACAGGCCCAATCGCGTCGTCGTCGGCGACCGACCGCGCCGGAGGGCTGCCGGTCCCGGCGGCCCGTTAGGCGCGCTGGAGGTAGTCTGACAACGCGCTGACGGCGATGCGTTGCGCGATGAAGCCGTCGGCGCGGCGATCGTAGGGATCGATCCGAGCGCGGACATCGGCGACGAGCGCGTCGGCGAAACGCCGGGTCGTGCCGAACGACGCGCCGGCGGTGAGATAATCCGGTTTGTTCAGGAGCCGGCTTTCGGGGCCGTAGTTCGCGACCCAGGCGTCGAGCGCGGATTTCAGGATCATGCCCATCGCGTCGGCTTCGCCGTAGGCCTCGATTAGCTTGGCGAACTCGCTGCCCAGGGCCGCGACCGGGACCGGCACGCGGAACTTGTAGACCTTGCGCGCCGTCGCGCTCTCGGCCCCCGCCGCATCGACGCGCGGCGGCGACGTAGTCGGCGCGGGAGGTGACATCGGTGCCGTCGGCACTGGAGCCGGCGGAAGAACCGACGCATCCGGGCGAGCGGGCTCGAGAGGCGCGGGAGCGGTCGCGTCGGGGCTCTCGGGCAGCTCGGCCTTAGCCCGGGGATCGTTCAGCTTCGAGCGCAGGCTCGCGTAGCTCGGCGGCTGGATCAGTTTCACGATCGGGGCTCCCCTCTCAGACCAGCTCGAGCAACTCGTGCGTGACGTCGCGCGCCTCGCCGACGGCGGCCATCATGTGGTTCGCGAGCAGCCGCTTCGAGGGCGAGGCGGCGAGGATCGCGTGGTAGCCGAGCAGCGGCCCGGTGATCTTGAGATCGGCGAAGGCGGCGCGCTCGGTCAGATACCGCTCGAACCGAGGGAGCGGGCTCACCGCTTCGAGGTTGGCTTGCTCGGTGCTCTTGAGCCGGCTCTGCGGGAACCGCGTGAACAGCAGTCGGGTCGGGATCGGCCGATCCATGTTCCGCGCCACTCTCTCGGTGATGAACTCGATGGTTGCGATCGCCTCGTCGAGATCGAGGACGGTCAGCGCCGTGGGGATCACGACGAGATGGGAATTCGCGATCAGGAGAGTGTTCAGGTCGGATCCGCCGCCCGCCGTATCGACGAGGACGAAGGCGCAGCCGGCGCGCTCGGCTGCGTCGATCGCGGCCTGCGCTTCCTCGAGCGTGCCGCAGGCGGCGAGCAGGCAGCGATCGCTCCAGGTGCGGATCGCCTCGGCGTTCTCCTTCCAGCGCTCGAGCGGCGCGTTTTCGTCGGCTTCGATCAGCGCGATGCGATGGCCCTCGGCGACGAGGATCGAGGCGATCGCCATCAGCGCGGTGGTCTTGCCCGCGCCGCCTTTGAACGAGACGAACGAGATCAGTTTCATGAGGCACTCCGGTCTTGGCATTCCCGGCGGTTGTATCATCCGATCGCACGGCGACAAGGCTACGTGGCTACAAAAAGCCATGGAGGCACAGCGTCGGGGCCACGGGCCCGCGAAGTCGTTGCGCGCAACGACTGCCTGGCGACGCGGCGAAATGCCCCCGACGCGATGCGAACCCACGGCCTCGAAACGCTCGCGCCACGGCGCCGCGATCCTCATCCACCGCGCGACGTCGATGCCTCCGAGCGCCGACACGACACCACAGCGCGCACGCATGGCGGTAGTACGACCACGCCGCGCTGGATCGCCACGTCGCCGCCGCGTCGACCCTCGACCGCGCCGCTATCATGCTGATTCACATCATGACTCTCCCGCCGTCGAGCCCCTCGACCGCGACTCGGCGTGGTTCCGCCGGTGCGATGGATACTCGCTTGAAGAGTAGGATTCGGTAGGGTTAAGCACGAGGCAGGATATATTCAAACGTGGTCTTTTCTCGCCGTGCCCATCGACACGCCTCCCCCCACCGAGCCTCATGACGCCGCGTCGGACGTCGCCGCCGACGCTCCTGGCTGGCAGAAGCGCCGGATGATCCGGGGCCGTTGGCGGGATCCGGAGGCCGCGCGGAAGACGCCCCGGGTCGACAAGACCGTCACCGTGCGCCTTACCGAGGCCGAGCTCGCCGAGCTCGACGCGCGGCTCGCGGAGCTGGGCATCAAGCGCAACCGCGCGTTCCGGATCGCGGCGCGGCGGATCGGCGGCTTTCTCGAGGTCGACGCGGCGACGATCGCCGAGCTCAAGGCGCTCAATCGCCAGCTCGCGGGCATCGCCACCAACGTCAACCAGATCGCGCACGCGGCGAACCGGACGCACGATCCGGACTATCGCGCCTTCCTCGCCGAGCGCGCCGAGCTTGGCCGGGCCCTGATCGAGGTGCGTGGCGCGCTCCAGCGCATCCTCGATCTCGGCGCGCGGCGCGAGGACGGGCTCGCGCGATTGCGTGTGGCGGCGGGGCAGGGTGGCGACAGGGAGCCAAGGGAATGAGCGTGGTTCCGTCGGTTCCCGACCTGCTGCGGCGTGGCGCCGAGGCACCGGCGCATCTGTCGCCAGTCGACGCGGTGATGGGCGAGGACTGGGCCCGGCTTCGGCTCGGGCGCGGCGGCGCGGCCCGCGAGGCGCAAGGCATGGGCCTGCTCGGGACGAAGCGGCGGCGCGGGGCGATCGCCGGCGCGTTGGCGCCGAGCCCGCAGGCGCTGGTCAAGCTGATCGGAACCGGCGGCGCGAAGAACGCGCGCGGCCTCCAGGCGCAGATGGCCTATCTCAGCCGGACCGGCGGCGTACCGCTGCGCTCCTCGGAGAGCACCTTCGGCGTGGAGATCTCCGCCGCCGAGGCGAGCCTGCTCACCTCCGACTGGGGGCTTCCCGAGACCGATCGCGGCGGTTCGGACCGCACGTCGCATTTCGTGGTCAGCTTTCCGCGCGACACCGATCCCGAGGCGGCGGAGCGGGCGGGGCGCGCCTGGGCGGCCGAACTCTTTGACACTGGCGCGCACGGCGATCGCTGGGACTATTACACCGCGTTTCACACCGACACCGACTTTCCGCACATTCACGTGGTCGTCTCGCGCCGCGGTCTCGACGAAGGATCCTGGCTCAAGATCTCGGCGCGCGGCGCGATCAGCTTCGACCGGCTGCGCGAGGTCCAGGTCGAGGTCGCGGCGCGCGAGGGGATCGCGCTCACCGGCACCTCGCGCCTGTCGCGCGGCGTGCATGCGCGCCCGGTGCCCGATGGCGAGCACCGCCGCGCCAGATCCGAGGGCCGCGATCCCGTCGCCCCGGCTCACAGCGCCGCCTCGGCGATCGCCGCGGCGGCCGAGATCCTCGCCCATACCCGCGCCTATCAGGCCGCCGCCGCGAGCCTCGGCGACGCGGTCGCGGACCGCGCCGCGCGGCTCGTGGCGGCGGCGGCGACCATTCTCGAGGGGCACGCGCTGACGGCCGAGCGCGATGCCCGCACTGACTTGACGACAAAGGAGGCCCTCGCGATGACGCGAACGATCGAGGCGAAACAGGACGAGGCGCGGGAGAATTTCCTGCGTCTCGACGAGACGGTCCGGGATCTCCCGGACGCGGCGACGAGGAGCGAGTTCATCCGGCGCATCGCCGGGCTGAAGGCCGAGGCGGCGCCGCTCCTGCGCGAGGATTATCGCTTGCAGCGCTACGCTTCCGATGCCGTTCATCCAGACTATCGCGGCTTCGCGCCTGATCCGCGCGATCCGGCGGCGATGGCCGCGCGTGCCGAGGCGGACGAGAAGGTCGCACGGCTCGCCGAGCGGTTTGGTCTCGATCCGGCGGCCAGCGTTGGGCGCTACGCGTCCGAGACGGTGTCGCTCGGATTGGGCCAGGACTATCGCTTCCAGGAGATCAACGAGCGGTTGGAACGGCGCGCGGCGCTCGGTCAGCCAGATGAGCGCCCGGAAGAGACCAACAACCAGATCCTCGCCTTCCACGCCGAGGCTCGGGCGATCTACCGCGACGCGGCGGAACGCGCGCGCGATCGTGCCGGGGAGGCGACGCGGGATCCCGCGGTGACCGAGCGCGAGCTGGGGGCCAGCGCCACGCGGCGCCGCGACGACCCGACCGAGGCGCGGGGCGGCGCCACGTCGATCGAGACACCGTCGACGTCGCGCGAAGGTCCCGCGGAGCCACCGACGCGGCCAGTCCGGTCGCGCGATGAAGACGATGGGAGGAGCCGGTGATGGAGAAGCGCGGACAGGACGTTCTGCTCGGCTCGACGCTCGGCTTGATGGTCGGGGCATTGCCGGGCCTGCTCGCCGCAGGCGCCTACGTCACCTGGCGGCTCGGTGGCGATCTTGGGCAGATCGGGCTCTCGACCTTCACCGATCTGCTTCCCGAAACGGCCGCGCTCGCTGCCTGGCCGTTCCAGACCGGCGCGCTGCTCGGTCTCGGCGTCGCCGTCTCGTCCGCCTTCGCCGGGGTGGCACTGTTCTGGCGCGAGGAGCTGTCGAGTCACGGCACAGCCCGTTGGGCGGAACGGCGCGAGCTTCGGCGCGCGGGTCTGCTCGCCCGGCGCGTGCGCGAGGCGCGGGGTCCGATCTGGGGCAAGCTCGGCACGCCCCGGTCCTGGGCGCCCTACCTCAGTTCCTCCGCGATCGTGCATTCTCTGGTCGCGGCGCCGACCGGGGCGGGGAAGGGGGTCGGTATCGTCATCCCCACGCTGCTGACCTACGTCGGCTCGACCGTCGTCCTGGACGTGAAGGGCGAGAACTACGCCAAGACGGCGCGGCGCCGACAGCGGATGGGCGATCGGGTGTTCAAGTTCGCGCCCTACGCCAAGGACCGGCGGTCGCATCGCTACAACCCCTTCGACGAGGTCGCGGCCGCGCCGGAGCGGCGACGCTTCGCCGAGGCGCTCAGGCTAGCCAACAGCCTGATCGAGGCCAAGGGCAAGGGCACGGAATCCTGGGTCGATGGCGCGCGCGAAATCTTCGCCGCGACCGCCGTGGTCGCGCATGAGCGCGGCACGCCGACCATCGCCGCGGTCTACGACCTGCTGACCCAGGCCGGGCCGACCACGGAGCTGCTCGAGCGCCTCGGCGCCGAGACCGGGTCGGGCGAGGCGCGGTCGATCTTCAACCGGTTCGCCAGCCAGCCCGAGAAGGTGCTCGGCAGCTATGTCTCGGTGATGTTCGACGGCGGTCTTCGGCTCTGGGCCGATCCGGACGTGCGCGACGCGACCAGCGCCAGCGATTTCCGGATCGAGACCTTTCGCGCCGATCCGGCGAGCGTTTATCTCTGCGTCGGGCAAAAGGACCTCGGCGTGCTCTCGCCGCTGATCCGGCTCATGTTCCAGCAGATGTTCATGCTGCTGCAGGAGACCGACAAGACGGAGAAGGATCGCTTCGACGTGCTCTTCCTTCTCGACGAGTTCGCCTCGCTGGGGAAGATGGAGGAGATGGGCCGCGCGATCACCACGGTGCGCTCTTCCGGCGCGCACCTGATGCTGATCGTCCAGTCGCTCGCCAACCTGCGCGAGACCTACGGCGCCGACGGGGCCGCGAACTTCATGGGCAACTGCGAGCTGCAGCTCTTCATGGCGCCGACCGACATGGACACGCCGCGCTACGTCTCCGAGGCGATCGGCGACCAGACCCGGCGCGCTCGCGTGAAATCCTGGCGCCAGCGCGGCTGGGACGCCGCGACGATCCAGGAGCGCAACGAAGGCGCGCGCCTGATCCGCCCCGAGCAGATCCGGCTGCTTGGTCCCGAGGCCGCCGTCGCGCTGATCCGCGACCAGAACCCGGTTCGGCTTGGCAAGGTCAAATACTACGAGGACCGCGCGCTCAAACGGATCTTCGCGGAACAAGACCGGGTGAGCCTGGCGGAACCGCCCGAGATGGCGGCGACACCGCTGCCCGGCGAAGCGGCGGCCCGCGTCGCCAAGGGTTCGGACGGCGGCGCGGGCAAGGAGCCGCCCCCGAGCCCGGCCGCGCTGGTCACGACGCCGGTGCCACCGGCCCCTCCCACGCCGGCCGTCGTCGTACCCGACGAGCCGAGCGTGCCAACGGACGACGCCGGGGGTGACGAGGCGGCGACCGAGCGCAAGCTCGACAGGCTGGTGTCGGACCAGCGCGGGATCGCCTCGGAGATGGCGGATCTGATCAGTCAGGCGCGCCGGAATCTGCGTTCGAACTACGCGCCGGATGCGTGACGCATCGGAGAGCGCCGTGGTGGTTTCGACGCGGATGAATTCCGGCTAGGATAGGCTACTGACACCATCCGGGACTTGGCCATCCGGAGCTTTCCGGCTCCGGGCGGCCGTTTTCCAGAAGCCGTGAGGCCGCCACGCCTCCTCGAGCGGCGACGCGCTGCGCTCGAATGCATATTCGGGCTGCTCGCCGACAATCCAAAAATGGATTCGCGGCGGTTGCCTGACTTCTCGGTGCGTTGGACCTCGCCGTTCCGTAAGGCCGCGAGGGGCGGGGAAGATCCACGTCGCTCCGACCAGCTGGTGGGCTTGTTGGGCTCGACGTCGGGGAGATGAACCCTTTCCTCAGGAATTTTGGTTCTATATGGTTCATTCAGGAAAGGAGGCTGAGATGTTGAATGCACGCCATCCCAAGGCCGCGTCGGTTCGGGGAGCGATCCTGACCAAGGCCGTCGTACGCGCGAGTGAGCGCCTGGAGATCTCCGGCCGCCTCCTAGCCGAGGTGCTCGGCGTTTCAGAGGCGCAGATCTCACGCTTCAAGAGCGGAGAAGCGGCGCTGAGCGATCACGGCAAGCCGTTCGAACTCGCGGCGCTTCTGGTGCGCGGCTATCGTTCGTTGGACGCGATTACCGACGGTGACGAACGCGTCGCGCGCGCCTGGCTCGCCGCGCCAAACAGCGCGCTCGGCGCGCGCCCAGCCGACCGAATTGCCTCCGCCCAGGGACTCGTGGATGTCGTCGCGTATCTGGACGCCCGACGCGCTCCGCTCTGAAGCGCGGCCGTTTCAAGGCAGCGCCTGGCGGCTCGTCGAAGCGCAGCATCGCGTTTCCACCCTCAAGGTCGTCGACAGCCTCGGAGAGCAGGAGGTACTCGAAAGCATCCTGGACGAGACGAAGCCGCCGGTGCCGGTCGAGTGCCGTCATCTCGATTATCTGCTGTCGACGCCGTTTCGCTATCGACCCTATCCGCACGGCTCGAGGTTCAGACGGGCCGGGATCACGCCGGGGGTCTGGTACGGCGCGGAGCAGCCGGAGACGGCGGTGGCCGAGATGGTCTTCTATCGGTTCCTGTTCTACGCCGAGAGCCCCGAGACGCCATTTCCGGACGACGCGGCCGAATACACCGCCTTCTCGGCCGATCTGGAAACGGGCGCGGCGCTCGACCTGCCCAGCGGAGCACTGGCCGAGAGCGCCCAGTCGTGGACGCATCTTACCGACTATGAGCCGTGCCAGGCCCTGGCTGACTCGGCGCGCGAGATCGGCGTGGAGATCATCCGATACACCTCGGTCCGGGACCCGGCGAGCGGAGCCAACCTGGCGGTGCTCACATGCCGCGCGTTTGACAACGCCGCACCGGCCGAGCGGCAGTCGTGGCGCATCCGCGTCGGCCAGACCGGTGCGCAGGCTATCCGCGAACACCCGCGATTGGGCATCGAGTTTCCCGCCGGGTCGTTCGAGGCGGACCAGCGGCTCGCGGCGATGGTGTGGGATCGGCCGAAGGCGTGAACATGGCGAGCGGTGAGATCGCATCCGATCCGTGACCAAGGTGTGAACAAAGCTCCAAGCAGCATTAACCGCGGTAGATCGCGGTCGCCTCGATGGAAAGGAGCAGGCCCATGGGCAGTTCCACGATCGGCGCCAGGTCGGTGGCCGCGGTGACACCGACGCCCGCGCCTTCCGGTGCCGGCCGCACCGGCGCGACCGGGCAGCCTGCTATCTGCCTAGTCGCACCGGAGTTGGTGATAAAGGCAGCGGGCTGCGTCTGGGCCGCGTCCCAGCCTCTCCGTGAAGCGTGCGGCCGACGCCAGCGGGCTGGCGCCGGCCGCGTGGCCTATCGTCACATCACGAAGATGTCGTCCAGCAGCGTGGCGAGGTTGGTGACACGCTGAACGGTCAGGACGTCGCCGCCGCCGAAGTCGAAGACGGCGTTGCCTCCGGCGATCCGCCCGTAGTCGTCGATCACGTCCTGGGCGGTGGTTCCGGCCGGGAGCGCGTTCGTGAGCCAGATGGCATCCTCGTTCGCGAAGTCGGTGATCTGGTCCGAGCCTGCGTTGTAGATGAAGCGATCCCCACCGGTCCCGCCGGTCAGGATGTCGCCGCCGGTGCCGCCATCGAGCACATCGGTCCCCTCGTTGCCGCGCAGGATGTCGTTCCCGGCACCGCCCAAAAGCTGATCGTCGTCGAAACCGCCCTCGAGCGTATCTACCCCGTTGCCACCGTTCAGCAGGTCGTCGCCCAGGCCCCCGATCAGGCGGTCGTTGCCACCTTCGCCGAAGAGCCGGTCATTGCCGTTGTCGCCATTCAGCCCGTCGTTGCCGTTGCCGCCGTAGAGGCCGTCGTTGCGCTCGCCCCCGGAAAGGGAATCATTTCCTTCCCCGCCGAAGAGTTGGTCGTTGCTGTCGCCCCCGGAGAGCGTGTCGTTGCCGATCCCGCCGGTCAGTCGATCCTCCCGCAGGCCACCCGAGATGCTGTCGTCGCCGGCGCCGCCGTCGATGACATCGTTGTCGCCGTCGCCGGAAATCGTGTCGTTGCCTTCGCCGCCGTTGATCGAGTCGAGGCCGTCGCCGCCCCGCAGAACGTCGTTTCCGGTGCCGCCGTCGATGCGATCGTTGCCGCCGCCGCCGTTGATGATGTCGTTGTTGCCCTCACCTGTCATGATGTTGTTGAAGGCATCGCCGTTAAAGGTGTTGACGGCCGCGTTGCCGAGATACGGGTTGGGAAACACCTCGTAGGGATCGCTGTCGATGGTGACGAGCATCGCGACCGTCGCGAGCGGCCCCGGCTGGCCATCGGGGAAATGGAAATAGGTCTGTCCTCCCGCTTGGAACACCACGACATCGACCGCCGCGCCCGTCGGAATGATGATGCCGGCGACGCGAATTCCCGCCTGGACCGTGCCGCTGCCGACATAGGCCAGGGCATTGCCATTGAAGGTGCTGATACCGTTGTCGGCGGTGCTCAGTATGCCTTCGTTATCGGCGAGCGTGCCCGTAGTAGGAGCGGTGAATGTCGAAAGGAGCAAGGTATTCTGGCCGGATAAAAGATCAGGAGCCAGCAGAGGTCCGGTGTAACGGCGCACGCCAATGCTAGAACTGGGCATCTCGCATCCCTTCCCATAGGCATTTATATTTTATGATGATTAGTGCTTTGAGGAGATCGACTCTAAGTAAGCAATTAATCCGTACCATGCACTCGTATAACGTGTCAATCTGGCAGTTGACGGTTCTGTGATCGGAAAATGGGAAACGGATGTCACCTTTGGCCGTTCCAAGGCAACCGAGGCGGAAGCCGGTTGTTCCCACCACGCGGCAATATCGAGATCGCGCCTGTCCGCGGGAGCCCCGACGTCGATCGTCGGCGCCATCGGGCGGCTGCCTCGGGCCGCTTAGGGCATGGCTGCCAGGGCGCGAGCGAGCGGCCCGTCCGTCAGCGGCGGCGGCGCAGGAACCAAGCGCGGCGGGGGTGGTTCTCTTGCTGTCGAGCGCCAGCGGCGCGGGATCAGGGATTACCGGAATGTACCGTTATCAGACTCGTCCGCCCTCGCGGGGCGCGGTGGGTATCGGCTGGGGCACGGTCGGCCTCGGCCTCGCTCTCGGGATGGCGGGGGTCGCGCTTCTCGAGCGCCGAGCGCGCAACGAGGTCGCGCACCGGCCGGCCGACAGCGCGCCGGGGCGGACGGCGCGGCGGATCGGCTTCGGGCGCTACGCCGTGACCGGGCGCACGGTGACGATCAATCGCCCGCGCGACGAGCTCTACGCCTACTGGCGCGACTTCGCCAACCTGCCGCGCTTCATGGAGAACGTGCGGGAGGTCGCCGTCGAGGGCGACCGGGCGCGCTGGACCATCGCGGCGCCGGCTGGCCGCGAGGTCCATGTGGAGACGCGCATCGTTCAGGATCGCCCCGGCGAGTTCATCGCCTGGCGGTCGACCGAGGCTTCCGACGTCGACGCCGAGGGCAAGATCACCTTCCGCGACGCGCCGGCGGGCCGGGGTACCGAGGTCGAGGCGATCGTCGCCTATGTGCCGCCGGCCGGCGAGATCGGCCGCTGGATCGCCACGCTGTTCCAGCGCGAGCCCGGCGTACAGGGCCGCCGCGAGCTCAAGCGCTTCAAGATGCTGATGGAGACCGGCGAGATCGCCACTTCTTCCAACCACCGGACCACGTGAGGTTCCCATGCGCGCAGTCACCTGGCAGGGCCGACACGACGTCCGCGTCGAGACCGTTCCCGATCCCGAGATCATGAATCCCCGCGACGCGATCATCGAGGTCACCTCCACCGCGATTTGCGGATCGGACCTGCACCTTTACGACGGCGTCATCCCGGGCATGAAGCCCGGCGATATCGTCGGGCACGAATTCATGGGCCGCGTGGTCGAAACCGGGCCGGACAGCACGCTGACCAAGGGTCAGCGGGTCGTGGTCCCGTTCACGATCTCCTGCGGCAAGTGCTTCTTCTGCGAAAAGAAACTCTACTCCGCCTGCGACAATTCCAATCCGGTCGAAACCCAGGACGCGAGCGAGCTGCTCTACGGCCATGCGATGGCCGGGCTGTTCGGCTATTCGCACCTGACCGGTGGCTACCCGGGCGGACAGGCCGAATACGTGCGGGTGCCGTTCTCGGATATCGGCCCGATCGTCATCCCCGACGGGCTCGACGACGACCAGGTGCTGTTCCTGTCCGATATCCTGCCGACGGGCTGGATGGCGGCCGAGAACGCCGGCATCGAGGAGGGTGACACGGTCGCGGTCTGGGGCTGCGGCCCGGTCGGGCTCTTCGCCGTGCAGAGCGCGTTGTTGATGGGCGCCGGCAAGGTGATCGCCATCGACGAATATCCGAACCGGCTGGCACTCGCCCGCGGCCTCGGCGCCGAGGTGATCGACTTCAAGCGGACCCACGTGCTGGACGCGCTGATGGAGATGTCCGGCGGTCATGGCCCCGATGCGGTGATCGACGCGGTCGGAATGGAGAGCCACGGCTTCGCACCCGATACCATCCTCGACAACGTCAAGCAGAGGATCGGGGTCGGGGCGGACAGCGCGCACGCGCTGCGCGAGGCGATCCTCGCGGTGCGCAAGGGCGGGCGCATCTCGGTGCCGGGCGTCTATGGCGGCATGCTCGACAAGTTCCCGCTCGGCGCGATGATGGAAAAGGGCGTGCAGATCCGTACGGGTCAGACGCATGTCCAGCGCTATTCTCAGGACCTGTTGCGCAGGATAGGCGAAGGGGAGATCGACACCACCTTCCTCATCTCGCACCGCCTGCCGCTGGAAGAGGCCGCGCGCGGCTACGAGAACTTTCGCTACAATCAGGATGCCTGGACAAAGGTGGTTCTGAAGGCCGGGACCGAGCGGGCGTGACGGGCGCCTCGGCTTGCGACGGCGTCCTCGCGCGCATCCCCTGATCCGGCGTTGATCCAATAAGCCCCTCCGTGGCGCAGGCAGCGCCACTCCCCTGCGAGCTGGAGAAACCATGGTCACTTCCAATAATCCAGGACCGAAGCGCAAAGGTCGCGCCGGCGTTATCGTCGTGGCGATCGTGATCCTTCTGGCAATCGTCGTTTTCGTTGGCATGAACCTCCAGCATGCGCGGGAACTCGAGCAGAACCCGACACCTGGCACCACCCAGACAAACTGAGGGCGGGGAGCTGACCTCGAACGCGACAAGCATACCGACGGTCGCGTGCGCGGAGCCTGGGGGCCGCGAGACGTTGGGATACGGTCCCGCGCCGCTATTCCGTGTTTTCCCTCGCCTCGCCGGGCCGCCGCTTGAGATCATCCACCTGCTTGGCGGGATTCTGGATATCGAACTCTTCGGGGCGGTGTTTCGAACTGGGCTGATCGACTTGCGCGTTGCGGCGTTTGGGCTGGTAGTCTTCGGAGCGAGGTGGGGTCTTCGTCATCACAATCTCCATTTGGGTACGCCCCCTCGCGCGGACAGACACGACTTGTGGCCCCATTCCCATGCAAGCAGCGCCGCGGCGGTGGCGGTTTACCAAATTTTGGGAGCATCGGGCCTTTTCCATGGGGGTGTTGGAAGGGAACCGTCTCGTGGCCGAGGTGTTCCTTTCGGCGGAACTTTCTGCACGATTGCGTCGAAGGCTCCGGATAACCGACCCGCACGCGCGGCTCGCCGAGCCGCCAATTCGCGGCTTGGACAACGTACGAAGGAGGGCCCAACCGATGAAGAAGCCAGCAGACAACCTCGATCAGGATGAGATCGCCCGAGTCGCAGAGGCGATCTGGGAAGCGGAGGGACGCCCGGAGGGACGTGACCACGACCACTGGATGCAAGCGCGGCGCCTGCTGGAGGAGGGCCGCGCCGAAACTGAGTTTCCCAAGGCCGTCGCCGGGATCGACGACGCCCATGCCGCGCGCCCGGTCCAGCCCGGCTTCGAGGACGTGCCTCCGGGGATGGTGCCGGGAATGAAGGAAGGCGCCGCGGAGGATCTCAGGGAAGAGCCCGGTGGCCGGTTTGCGAAGCAGATCGCGGAACTGCCTGACGAGACCCCGGAAGCTCCGCGAAGAAAGTGATCCCTTTGGGGATCGAGCGGCAGGCGGATCGAGCCAATCGTCTTTGGATGCGACGGCGGGCCAGTTGCGACACACAGGTACTGGCCAGCGAGGAGGGGAGGCCGGCATTGGCGCGGAATTCGCTGGCCCCATTCGCTCATGAGGGCCAGCTTATGCCTCTACACGGTTGGCCAGCACGCCAGCCAGCCGCGAGGGCCGAGCATGATGCTGAAGGTCCCGATCAGCGGCTGGACGGGCCTACTTTTCGACCCCGCCGTGGCTTCGCCCCGACGGCTCTTCTGATCCTCATGGACGACTGTTGATGATCCGCCTGGCCATAGCGAGCCCCCGATCCAAACGGGCTTGTGCGCCGGTCTCGATCGGCTTGGTCCTTGCCGGCTGTGTGGGATCTTATGCGACGCGAGCGCGAGGCTCGCGGACCGTCGAACCATTCGTCCTTGAGGTCATGGACGGCGTTGGATAATCCCGCCATCGATGCGCTGTCATTCGAGGACCGCGCAGGCGAGGCGATCGCCAGCGCCGCCGGCTGGCTGGGTCTCGTAGTCGTCGGGTTGCGCGTGGATGATCAGCGCCCGCCCGCGGATGTCCGCGGGTCCGCCGTCAAGCGTCATCGTGCCACTGAAGATCTGGGCTCGAAGCTCCCCCTCGCGGTCGACATATTGGTTCGGCAGATCTCCCGCGTGCGGGCCACCCTCGACAAGATATCCGTGCGGCGCGTCGGACGGGTTGAAATGACTCCCCGCGCTCTCATGGCCGTGAGCGGGATCGCATTGCCCGGCTTCGTGCACATGCGTGGCGACGAAGCGTCCGGGCGGCAGGCCGCGGATGTCGAGCTCGATCAGCACGCCGATCGGCACGGCCGTCACGGTGCCGGTGCCATTCGGCACACCTTCGGCATCCTGGAAATTCGCTGTTGCGACGACCTTATCCTGAGCGACCGCCGCCCAGCCTGACAGGATCGATATCGCGAGCGCGGCGGTCGCGCGCGTCGAGATCGACGCGATGGATGACCTTCTAATCATAGCCGTTCCTTCCCCGAGGGTTGCGTACTCTACGAATGATCGTGCTCGGCCCGTGTCTTGGCCGCCTTCCGCGCGGAAGCGGACCGCTCCGCCTTGGGCCGGGCCGCCGAGGCCGCTCCGCCCTTGCGACCGCCCTTCTCGGCCGCCTCGTGCGTATCCGGCTTGCCGCGTCCGGATCCGGATTTGTTGCCTCCACCTGACTCCTTATTCACCGTCGCCCAAGCGCGGCGCTCGGCTTCCTTCTCGGAGACCCCGCGGGATTCGTAGCTTTCCTCGATATGTTCGGCCTTGCGCTTCTGCTTGTCGGTGTAAGCGTCCTTGTCTCCACGGGGCACGTTTCATCCTCCTTCCAATTCCTCCGCCCCTGGAGGCGGAGGAAGTCGGCCGACACGACCGGTTGCGATTCAGTCGTCGGGGTGCGGGAACCTGTCATCTCGGCGCGTCCGTGAAACCGTCCGATCGCCCTCTTCCTCCACCACGGATCGTCCTGGCGCGCTCACCGGCGCCAGCGCGCCTTCGATCACCGCGGTGCGCTGGATCCCGCCTTCCTCATGCGCCGCGCCGCGCAAGCGCGCGCTGGCGTCCCGGGCGTGGTCGGCGAGGTCGTCGGCGGTCTCGGCGAGCTTTTCGCCGGCATCGGCGGCGACTTGCTTCGCCTCGCCGGCTACCGCGCCCGCGACCGCCGCCACCTTCCGACCTTCGGACCGGATCGTGGCTCTGGCCGCGGCCTTGAGGCGGTCGGCTTCCGCGCCCAACAAGGCGTCCTCGGTCCGAGTACGCGGCAGAGCGCCACCGATCGCCGCGCNCCTTCGGACCGGATCGTGGCTCTGGCCGCGGCCTTGAGGCGGTCGGCTTCCGCGCCCAACAAGGCGTCCTCGGTCCGAGTACGCGGCAGAGCGCCACCGATCGCCGCGCCGAGCGCCAGCGCCAGCGCGCCGACGACCAGCGGCTGTTCCTCCGCGAGAGCGCCAAACCCTTGGCGGATTTCGCGCCCGTGCGCGCCGCTCCAGCCGGCCGCCGCCCGGACCTGCGACAGGCCCGCGTCGAGGCCGTCGCGCGTGACCTCGGCCGCGGCGCCCGCGATGCCGCGCGCCATACCGGCCGCGCCGCTCGCCATGCCCCCGGCGACTCCCAGCGCCTGGCCGCCCGCGTCCCGCGCATGCGCGACCGTGTCGCGGACACCCCCGACCGCTTCGGCGGCGGTATGCGAGACCCGATCTGCAAGGCCGCCCATATCCGGGCGCGGACCGGGCGCGGGCCGGGTGTCGGGCGCGGTTCTTTCGCTCGAGCTTGCCATTAGCCAGGTAAGGCCGATGCCGGTCAGGAGCAGGGGGAGGGGGTTCTCGCGTATCGCGCGGCCGAGGCCGCCGGTTATCTCGCCGCCATGCGAGGAGATCGCCTTCGCGATCTCATCGACGAGTCCCTCGGCCGACACCTTTGCACGGAGTGCGTCGATCGTCTCCGACACACGCTCGCGGTCCCGATCGATCTCCCGCTCGATCGTTCGCGGATCACGCTCTTTCACGTCGCTCGCCATCAGATCTTCTCCTTCGCCATGGCCGCGTCCCGCGTGACCGCTTTCGCGGTCCGACGCGGGGCGAGCTCGCTTGCCTTGAGATCGCCGAGTCCTTTCCGCGCGAGCAAGAGTCCGAGGATAAGCAACACGCCGCCCACGATCAGCGCCGCCCAGCCGGCGTCGAGCCCCGCGCGCTCGAACGCACGCACCGCCGCCGCCGCGAGCACATTGAGCGCGACGGTCCCCAGCACCGCTCCGACGACGACCACTCCGATCGCCGCCGTGGCCTGCCTCCGCTTCTCGGTGACCTCGGCGCGAAGGAGCTCGATCTCCTTGCGAAAAAGCTCGGACACCTGACCGACGAGATCGGACAGGAGCGTCGTCGCGCCTCGTTCATCGGGCAGGTTCGTCTCTGGACCTCCTCCGTTTCGGTTTGGGCTCCCGACGCGGGTCGCGGCGCCGAGGCCTGCGCGAACCGCGCGAGCGCGAAGCCGGCGAGCGCCGCGCCGCCGAAGAGGGCGGCCGGATTCCGGCGGCCAAACGCCGTCAGATCGGAAGCGAGCCCCGCCATCGAATTGCCACGCAGCGCCTCCGACAGCGCGTCGAGCCCGCGCGCGGCGCCGCGGAAGAGATCGCCCTGCACCGATCGCGGTCCGAACCGCTCGGCGGCGGATTCGAGCGCGGCGGCGGTCTCGCCGACCTGGCTCGCCAGCCCTTGCTTCGCGGCTTCCGCCTGGTCCATCGCCCGATCCTTCGTTTCCTCGAAATCGCTTCCCAAATCGGCGCCGATCTCGCCGATCACGCGTCGGGTGGCCTCGACCGCGTCATCCATTCCTTTGCGCGCCGGCTCGCGCGCGTCCGGGCTTTTGTGGTCAACCATGATTCCCTCCCTGCTCGTGCGCTTCGTGCGCTCTTCTGTACGAACAAGCTGGAAGGTCGCTTGTTCCGCGACGCAGGACAGCGAGTGGATCGTCGACGGGCGATCTGTCTCGAAAGGGTCGAGATGTCCGGATCTCGTGACGCCGCGCCGACCTGGTCGGGGACGACGTCATGATGGCGGACCTCTCGGACGATGCGCGATGAGGGTTTCCAGCAAGCCGGTGTCGCGGCGCGAAGCCCAGGTGGGACGTGGTCTTCAATTTCCTCATGATCGCGCTTGCGACTTGTCCGGCATGAATCGTCAGCAAGCGGTGGAAATGAAACAGCGGGACGGTTTGTCCCGGCGAGCCGCTCATGGGCGCCGCGCGTGAACCTTTCGCGCGCGGCGCGGTTTGCATCGGGATGGCTAGGGTAGGCTCCGCCCGCCACGGTTTCGCCCCTTGCATCGGAGGGATCCCGCATGAACGAGGATATGATCGAGGGGCGGCTGCTCGCGCACCGTCGCGTCCTTCAACTGCTGATAGCGGAGCTCGCCACGCTGCCCTCAGCCGGCCAGCTGCTGGACCGCCTGCGGGAGCGCGGCGCCCTTCAGGATGGCCAGGAGGACCCCGGGGCGGTCGAGGCGCCGGGCATGGGGATCGAACTCGCCGCCGCCGAGGAATATCGGCGACTGGTTGAGGGCGTGCGCGCGCCGTGACAAGGGATCGCGGAGTGCGGGATCTTCCGAGCCGGTTCAGAGCACCCCGCCGTTTCCTGCGCGACAACGGATTGAGTCTCGTTCTCGTGGCCCTGTTCGCGGTCTCGATCGCAGGGATGATCCTGACGGGGCAGGCTGACTTGAATGTCGAGCGCGCCCGGCTCGGCGAGCCGCCGGTCGGGGTGACCGCTTATCTTGGCACCGGAGACTTTCTCTCAGCGCTGTTCGAGAACTGGGAAAGCGAGTTCCTGCAGATGAGCATCTATGTCGTGCTGACGGCGGTGCTCTTCCAGCGCGGCTCCTCGGAGTCGCGCGACCCGGATGCTTCCGACCGGCCCGATGACACGGCGCCCTGGCGCGGCCATCCCTTCTCGGGCTGGATATACGAGCATTCGCTGGGGCTCGCGCTCGTGTTGCTGTTTCTGGCGTCGTTTCTGCTCCACTGGTGGTTCAGCATGAGCGCCGCGAACGCGGAAGCGGTACGCGTCGGGGCGCCACCACTGAGCCTCGCGGAGTATCTGCTCGAGCCCAAGCTCTGGTTCGAATCGTTCCAGAACTGGCAGTCCGAGTTCCTGTCCACCGCCGTGCTGGTTGTGCTGTCAATCTTCCTTCGTCAGAAGGGGTCACCCGAGTCCAAGCCCGTCGGTGCGCAGAACGCGAAGACTGGTGGCTGATTTCTCCACCCCGACCACGAAACCGGTTGATTGGGGACGGTCGGTCGCGATCGTTGACGACGTGTCCGGCTCGGCCCCACCCCAAAGTCAGCCCGCGTGCTGAATTACTGGACAAGCGGCGGCGCCGCGTTTGGTCCGAACGACCCGGAAAGGACTGAGGCCCCGACGCGCGCAAGTCCTGGCTCGACCAAAGCCCGTCATCAAAGGGCTGATTGACGCCGGACCGATTTAGTCCTGACGCGTCCCCTAGTGTACCGGGGCACGGATTTGAGACAGCGCTTTGCGCCGGTTACGCCGCCAGTTTGACCGTGGCGGCTTCGGTTTCAAGGCCGAGTTGCGCGGCCCGGATCTGATCGGGCGTC
>NZ_JBKQWU010000050.1:0-23054 GCF_047275745.1 Amaricoccus sp. W119
GGTTCGTCGTCGAGGCGGAGCAGGACCCCAAGGTCTCGCCGCCGCTCGAAATGGCGAAGATCGGACACAAGGAACTCCTGCGCGTCATGGACGCCGCCGGATATGAAGTGGAGGGATGATTTCGATGAACCGTATGGATGGAAAGATCTGCGTCGTCACCGGCTCGACGCAGGGCCTTGGCGCCGCGATCGCCCGGAGGCTGGCGGAGGCGGGCGCCGCGGGGCTCGTCACGCTCGGCCGCAACGCGGCCAAGGGCGAAGCCGTGGCGGAGGCGATCACCCGTGACACCGGGGTGAAGGCGCATTTCGTCAAGGCGGATCTCGGCTCGGTCGAGGACTGCCGGAACGTGATCGCAGAGACCGACCGTGTGTTCGGCAAGGTGCATGTGCTCGTCAACGCCGGCGCATTGACCGACCGGGGTACCATTCTCGACACGAGCCCGGAGCTTTTCGACCGGATGTTCGCCACCAACCTGCGCGGGCCGTTCTTCCTCATGCAGGAAGCGCTCAAGCTGATGATCCGCGACGGCGTCGAAGGGGCGATCCTCAACATCGGCTCGATGTCGGAACTCGCCGGACAGCCCTTCCTCAGCGCCTACAGCACGTCGAAGGGCGCGCTTGCGACATTGACCCGCAACACGGCGTTCTCGGTGCTCTGCAACCGCGTTCGCGTCAACCAGCTCGACATCGGCTGGATGGCTTCCGACCACGAGCGCGCCTTGCAGGAAGCGGAATCGGGCGATCCGGACTGGGAGGCCAAGGCGAATGCCGCCCTGCCCTTCGGCCGGCTGATCGAGCCCGCCGAGGTCGCCCGCGTGGTGAACTTCATCTGTTCCGACGACGCCGGCCTCATGACCGGCGCGGTCATCAACTTCGACCAGTCGATCTGGGGCGCCTATGGCAACTCACCCGTCCCGGACGGACCGATGACGCTCTGACGCGCCGAGGCTTCCAGAACGACGACCCTGGCGCCGGCCAACTCGGAGTTGATCGGCCGACGCTTCCTCCCCACCGCGCGGGGCCGTTCCCGGTCCCGCGCTTCTTCTAGCGCGAAAGCATTCCGGAGCCGGCGTGACGGTCCTGAACGAAAAAGCGGCCGGTCCCTCGGATGAGGGAACCGGCCGCCAGGCACCGGTCCGGAGCTGGGAGGAACCCCGGCCGGCCGTTCGGAATGCCAGATCAGGCGCGTGTCAGGCGCGGGCCGGAGCGGCGGCCTTGAGCGTGGCGTTCAGGGCTTCCTCGGCGATGGCGAACTGGTTCTGGACCAGCTTGGTCCAGGCATCGACCGCCGCCTGGGCGTCGCGCACCAGCGTCTCGGTGGCCTTCTTCTGCGTCGCGAGCGCCTCGTCGAAGCTCGGCAGCTTCGCGAGCTGCTCCTGGAAGGCCTCGGGGCCGAAGGACTTCAGCGCCTCGTTGAACTTGGCGGGATCGAAGGCGAAGGTCTTGGGGTCGAACATGGGGAGTATCCTTGGGTGATCTTTGCTGCACTGCACAATATCATATTGCACTGCAGCATAAACATTGCAACCCCCTCCCGCGAGAAAGTCTCAGACGACGGACCAGCGCCCCGACACACGCCCAGCGTCGACGCCGAATCTCCCGCGCTTGGCCGTGCAGGCTCCCCTCGGACAGACCGGCCTCAACGCCAGCCGAGCGCCGGGGCCACGTGGGTCAGGATCGTTTCGAGGACATGCGTATTGTACGCGACGCCAAGCTGGTTCGGCACGGTCAGAAGCAGGGTGTCCGCCTCCGCGATCGCCTCGTCCCGGGCGAGCGCCTCGATCAGCCGGTCGGGCTCGTCGGCGTAGGAGCGCCCGAAGATGGCGCGCGTATCGGCCTCGATATAGCCGATGGAATCCGCGCTCTCGCCGGAACCGCCGAAATAGGCCCGGTCCTGGTCGCTGACGAGGGCGAAGATGCTGCGGCTGACCGAGACGCGGGGCTCCCCGGCATGGCCGGCCTCCGTCCAGGCGGCGCGATAGGCGCGGATCTGCTTCGCCTGCTGGATGTGGAAGGGCTCGCCCGTCTCGTCGAACTTCAGCGTCGAGCTCTGCAGGTTCATCCCGAGCTTCGCCGCCCAGACCGCGGTCGCGTCGGTCGCCGCCCCCCACCAGATCCGCTCGCGCAGACCTTCGGAATGCGGCTCCAGCCGGAGCAGGCCGGGCGGGTTCGGGAACATCGGGCTGGGATTGGGCTCGGCGAAGCCCTCACCCTTCAGGAGCGCGAGGAAAAGCTCGGCGTGGCGCCGGGCCATGTCGGCGTCCGTCTCTCCCTCGCCCGGGGCGTAGCCGAAATGCCGCCAGCCGTCGATCACCTGTTCCGGCGAGCCGCGGCTGAGGCCAAGCTGCAGCCGGCCGCCGGCGATCAGATCCGCCGCGCCCGCGTCCTCCGCCATGTAGAAGGGGTTCTCGTAGCGCATGTCGATCACGGCGGTGCCGATCTCGATCCGGCTCGTTCGCGCGCCGATCGCGGCGAGCAGCGGGAAGGGCGAGCCGAGCTGCCGGGCGAAGTGGTGCACCCGCACATAGGCGCCGTCGAGGCCGAGTTCCTCGGCCGCGACCGCGAGTTCGATCGACTGGGTGAGCGCCTCGCCGGCCGAGCGCGTGCCCGAGCCCCGCGCCGGGGACCAGTGGCCGAAGGATAGAAACCCGATCTTCTTCACAATCCGCCTCCGCCTGAAGCGCCCGCGAGCGAGCGGGCGCCCCACCCTATGACCGCGGCCGCCGGATGCAAGCGGGGGCCGGATCGGTGGTGTCTCCGCGATGCGACCGGCGGATCAGGCCCGCCGCGACGGGATGTGCCCGGTCTCAGCCGAGCTTGAGCAGGCCGTCCGCGCCGACCGTCACGGGCACCGGGTCCGCGACCTCACCCACGAAGGCGCCGCCGCCGGGGTTGTGCAGGAAGCCGAGGAGCCTCAGCCCCTCCTCCGTCTCCACGATCCGTGCCGCGTAGCGGTTGACCGCCGGATCGCCGTCGAGGAACGCTCCGGGCGCCACCTCCCACGGTCCGCGGGGGTCGCCCGCTATCATGTAGTGCGTGCCGAGCACCGGTTCGCCGGGATAGGAGGCGCGGTAGGCGGCGGAATAGTGGCCGGCGTCGGTGCAGAAGAGGCAGTACCAGCGCCCGTCCTTCTCGAAGACCTGCGGCACCTCCATCTGCCCGAAGGTCCCGCCGGCGTAGACCGGGTCCCCGAGCGTCCAGACCATCAGATCCGGCGAGGTGGCGAAGCCGATGGCGCCGCCGGCGTTGGGTTCTCCGATGCCGGGGACGCGGGCGGTGAAGAACATCATCCAGCCACCCCTCGGATCGCGCATCACCCAGGGGTCGCGCATCGCCCGGTCGTGCCAGTGGCCGGGGGTGTATTCCTCGTAACGGTCATCGATGTCGAGCGCGAGGCCGGTGCCGACCCGGGTCCAGTCGTGAAGGTCGGTCGAGGTGGCATGGCCGATGCGCTGCTTCATGCCGGACTCGGCCCGGCTGGAACCGGTGTAGAACAGATGCCAGAGTCCGTCGTCGCCCCGCACAACCGAGCCGGTCCAGGTGGTGAAATCGTCCCATGCCGGCGAGGTGGCGGGCGCGAAACTGGTCCCCTTGTGGTCCCAGACCTTGAGGTCGCGGCTCGTGGCATGGCCCTGGGTGGCGTTGAAGTGGCGGAGCTCGGGGTCCCCCAGCGACTTGTCGGCCTGCAGGAAGAAGCCGTGCCAGAGGTCACCGTCGCGGATGTACCAGCTGTCCCAGATCCATTTGGTCGGTAGTGCGATCGTCATTCTCGGTCAGCCTTTCACGCCGGTCGCGGCGATGGAGGCTCGAAGGCGCGCCGGAAGGCAAGGGGAAAACGGGGCTTCGGCGACCCGAAGCCCATGAGCACCGCCCGGTACGAGCTTGAACCGCGGTCGCCCCTATTCCCGTGCGACGTGCCCGGCCGGCGACACGAATGCGGCCCGCGCGGCGAGGGCGCGGTCCCGGATCACGCAGCCGTCCGCGTGGTCGTTGATGAGCCCCATCGCCTGCAGGAACGCATGGACCGTGGTCGGGCCGACGAAGCTCCAGCCGCGCTTTCTCAGATCCTTAGAGAGCGCGACCGAAGCCGGGGAGGTCGAGGCGAATCGTGGCGCCGGATCATCGGGCGCCGGCTCGAAACGCCAGACATAAGCCGCGAGCGTCCCCTGCTCGGCGATCAGCTCCCGCGCGCGGCGGGCGTTGTTGATGACCGCGGTGATCTTGCCGCGATGCCGCACGATCCCGGCATCCCCAAGCAGGCGTTCGATGTCACGCTCTCCGAAACCCGCGACGCGCTCGATCTCGAACCCGTCGAACGCCGCGCGGAAGTTCTCGCGCTTGGTCAGGATGGTCCGCCAGCTGAGGCCCGACTGGAAGCTCTCGAGGCAGAGTTTCTCGAAGAGGCGCCGGTCATCGGCGACCGGAAACCCCCATTCATCGTCGTGGTAGGCGACATATTCCGGCGTCGCGACGCACCATTGGCAGCGGGGCAATCCGTCCGGACCGGGAACCGTTGTCATCATCGCGAACTCCATCCTCCGGCCGCGTCCTGCTCCGGGCCTCGCCCTGACCGCCATGATAGCTGCCCGCGCCAGGAACGAAAGAGGAACTTTCGCGAAGGTGGCGGAACCGCGCTCCAGCGGCCCGGCCCGGAACCTCCGGCGCGCGGCGGGCTGGCGCCCGGGCGAACCTTGTGCCAGAAAAATCGGATGGTTTCACGGCGATGGGAACCCCGGACCGGGAATCGGGAACCGTCGCCCGCTGAGACACGCAAGAACTGCCCGTGCGGAAAGCGGGCGGCGATCAGTGGGGAGAACGCATGAAAGACGATCTGGCGCAGGCCGCGCTCGAATACCACCGCTATCCGACCGCCGGCAAAATCGCCGTCATGCCCACCAAGGGCATGAGCAACCAGCGCGACCTCGCGCTCGCCTACAGTCCCGGGGTCGCCGTTCCCTGCCTCGAGATCCAGAAGGACCCGCTCAAGGCCTACGAATACACCTCCAAGGGCAATCTCGTCGCGGTCGTCTCGAACGGAACGGCGGTGCTCGGCCTCGGCAATATCGGCGCGATGGCCGGCAAGCCGGTGATGGAGGGCAAGGGCTGCCTCTTCAAGAAATTCGCCGGCATCGACGTCTTCGACATCGAGATCGACGAGACCGATCCCGCGAAGATCATCGACATCGTCGCCTCGCTGGAGCCGACCTTCGGCGGGATCAACCTCGAGGACATCAAGGCGCCGGAATGTTTCGAGATCGAGACGAAGCTCCGGGAGCGGATGAACATCCCCGTCTTCCACGATGACCAGCACGGCACCGCCATCGTCGCGGCGGCGGGGCTCCTGAACGCGCTGCATCTGGTCGGCAAGCCGATCGAGAGCGTCAAGCTCGTCTGTTCCGGCGCCGGCGCGGCGGCGATCGCCTGCCTCAACATCGTCGTGGGCCTCGGCGTCAAGCGCGAGAACGTCTGGGTTCTCGACAGCAAGGGCCTGATCACCAAGTCCCGCGGCAAGCTCGACGCGCAGAAGGCCGCCTACGCGCAGGAGAGCGACCTGAACGCGCTCGGCGACGTGATCGAGGGCGCCGACGTGTTCTTCGGGTTGTCGCAAGCCGGTATCCTGAAACCCGAGATGGTCGAGCGGATGGCGGAGAAGCCGATCATCCTCGCCATGGCCAATCCCGATCCGGAGATCACGCCCGAGGATGCCAAGCGCGTTCGGCCCGACTGCCTGATCGCCACGGGACGCAGCGACTATCCGAACCAGGTCAACAACGTCCTCTGCTTCCCCTTCATCTTCCGGGGCGCGCTGGACGTGGGCGCGACGGAGATCAACGAGGAGATGAAGCTCGCCTGCGTGCGCGCCATCGCCGCGCTCGCCCGCGCCGATGTGTCCGACGTGGTGGCCGCCGCCTATGGCCGGAGCGACATCCGCTTCGGGCCGGAATACCTGATCCCGCCGCCGTTCGATCCGCGACTCATCACCGTGATCTCGCCCGCCGTCGCGGAGGCGGCGATGCGGACCGGCGTCGCGACCCGGCCGATCGCCGACATGAAGGCCTACCGGAGCTCGCTCGAACGCTTCGTCTACACCTCGGGCACCGTGATGCAGCCGGTCTTCCAGGCGGCGGCGGCGGCGGAGCCGCAGCGCATCGCCTATGCCGAGGGCGAAGACGACCGCGTGCTCCGCGCCGTCCAGATCGCGGTGGACGAGAACCTCGCGCGGCCGCTTCTGGTCGGGCGCCCGGAAGTGATCGCGCGCAAGATCACCGATCTCGGGCTCAGACTCGAGGCGGGCCGCGACTACGACCTCGCGAGCTATGACGACGACGCGATGATCGAACGCGCCGCCGGCAGCTACTACGCGCTCGGCAAGCGGCTCGGGATGCGGCCCGACTACGCGGCGGCGGAGGTCCGGCGCAACGGCACGCTGATCGCGGCGCTGCTGCTGCGCGAGGGTCAGGTCGACGGCATGCTCTGCGGGACCTTCGGGCCGTTCCGCGACCACCTGAAATACGTGAGCGAGGTCATCGGGACGAAACCCGGCGCCACCAAGCTCGCGGCGATGAACCTGCTCATGCTGCCGAGCCAGACGCTGTTCATCTGCGACACCTATATCAACGAGAACCCGACGGCGGAGGAGCTGGCGGAGATCACCGCGCTCGCCGCCGACGAGGTGCGCCGCTTCGGGCTGGAGCCGCGCGTCGCGCTCATGTCGCATTCGAACTTCGGCACCTCCGACACCCCTTCGGCGCGCAAGATGCGCGCGGCGCTCGACCTGATCCGGGAGCGTTCGCCGGAGCTGGAGGTCGATGGCGAGATGCACGCGGACGCGGCGCTCTCGAAGCGGCTGCTCGACCGGACGATGCCGGATTCGCCGCTCTCGGACGCGGCGAACCTGCTCGTGATGCCGAACCTCGACGCGGCGAACATCACCTTCAACGCGCTGAAGATCGTCGCGGGCGAGGGTGTCTCGGTCGGCCCGATGCTGCTCGGGGCGGCGAAGCCCGCGCATATCCTGACGCCGACGAGCACGGTCCGGAGGCTCGTCAACATGACCGCCGTCGTCGCCGCCGACGCGGCGAGCACGGTCGCCTGAACCGGGCCGAAACCGGGGTTGAATCAAGACGCGCGGCGGAGCCTACCGCCGCGCGTCCTCGAGGATCATCCGCGACGCCTTCTCCGCGATCATCATTGTGGGTGCGTTGGTGTTGCCGCTGGTGATCCGGGGCATCACCGAGGCATCCGCGACGCGAAGCCGCCCGAGCGCCCGGAGGCGCAGCCGGGGATCGACCACCGAAGCCTCGTCGGCGCCCATGCGGCAGGTCCCGACCGGATGGAAGATCGTGGTGCCGATGTCGCGCGCCGCCTGTCGCAACTCCGCCTCGCTCTCGAAGGCGGCGCCGGGCCGGTATTCCTCCGGGCTGTATCGCGCGAAGGCCGGTTGCGCGGCGATCCTGCGCGCGAGCCGGATCGCCGCCGCCGCCGTCAGGAGATCCGCCTCGGTCGAGAGATAGTTCGGCCGGATCGCCGGCCCGCCCTCGGGCGAGGTGACGTGGATCGAGCCCCGGCTCTCGGGCCGGAGGTTGCAGACGCTGGCGGTCATCGCCGGGAACGGATGCACCGCGTCGCCGAACTTGTCGAGGCTGACCGGCTGGACATGAAATTCCAGATCCGGCGTCGCCTTCTCCGGCGCGGAGCGGGTGAAGATCCCGACCTGACTCGGCGCCATCGCCATCGGACCGGACCGGCGGAGCGCGTATTCGAGCCCGATCGCGGCCTTGCCCAGCAGGCGCGAGGCCTTCTCGTTCAGGGTCGGCACGCCCGTCACCTTGAAGACGAGGCGAAGCTGCAGGTGGTCCTGAAGGTTCTCGCCGATCCCGGCCACCTCGCGGATTGGCGTGATCCCCGCCGCCTGGAGCACCTCGCCGGGGCCGATTCCGGAGCGTTCGAGAAGGAGAGGCGAGTTGACCGCGCCCGCCGCCAGCACCGTCTCACCGGCGCGCGCCTCATGGGAGGCGCCGCGATGCCGATAGCGGACGCCCCGGACCTCGCCTTCCTCGATGATCAGCCGCTCGACCTCGGCCCCGGTCAGCACGCGCAGGTTCGCCCGGCCGGTCGCGGGACGCAGGAAGGCCTTGGCCGCGCTCCAGCGCAGGCCCGCGCGCTGCGTCACGTCGAAATAGCCGCCGCCCTCGTTGGTTCCGGTGTTGAAATCCGGGGTGCGCGGAATCCCCGCCTGTTCCGCCGCTTCGAGGAAGGCGTCGAGCACCTTCCAGGTGATGCGCGCCTTCTCGATCCGCAAGCCGCCGCCCGCGCCGTGAAATTCCGAGGCGCCGAGATGAAAATCCTCCTGAGCGGTGAAGAGCGGCAGCACATCGTCCCAACCCCACCCATCGCAGCCGAGTTGCCGCCAGCCGTCATAATCCTGCGCCTGGCCCCGCATGTAGATCATGCCGTTGATCGAGGACGACCCGCCGATCACCTTGCCGCGGGGGTAGAGGATGGAGCGGCCATTGAGGCCCGGCTCCGCCTCCGTCCTGTAGCGCCAGTCGGTTCGGGGATTGTCGATGCAGTAGAGATAGCCGACCGGGATATGAATCCAGTGGTAGTTGTCGCGCCCGCCCGCCTCGATCAGCAGCACCCGATGGCGCGGATCGGCGGAGAGGCGGTTCGCGAGAACGCATCCGGCGGAACCCGCGCCCACCACGATGAAATCGTACTCGTCCATCCGCCCCTCCCCGCTGGTCTCCCGCTCGCCCCTCTCAGAGCAGCTTCTTGAGGTTGACGCCCGGATCGGCGAGCGCCTGCGGGTCGGGGGTGGCGCGTCTGGCGATCAGCATCTCGGCGAGGCGGATCTCCTTGGCGACCGCGTTGCCGGGGCCGATCCCCGAGGCCGAGAGGAGCCGGCCGTCAGGCGCGAGGTGGAAGATCAGGAAGGCGCCGTCCTTGCCCTCGCGCCGCACATGGCTTCCCGCGCCGTCGGCGAGCCCCGCGATCTGCAGCGTCAGGTCGTACTGGTCCGACCAGAACCACGGCACCGCCGAGACCGTCTCGCCCGCGCCCAGCATGTTGCGCGCGGCCAGGCCGCCCTGTTCCTGCGCGCTGCGCCAGCTTTCGAGCCGCACCCGCCGCCCGTCATAGAGCGGCATCGGCACCGAGCAGCAATCGCCCGCCGCGAAGATGTCCGGGTCGGAGCTTGCCAGCGTCGCATCGACCGCGACGCCGTTTTCGAGCGCGAGCCCCGCTTCCTCCGCGAGTTCGACATTGGGCATCGCGCCGATGCCCACCACGATGAGATCGGCCGCGACCGTGGTTCCATCGGCGAGGGCGACGCCCGCCTCCTCGATCCCCGCGACCCGGGCGCCGGTCAGGATGCGCGCGCCCTCGGCGGCGTGGCGCTCGTGCAGCACGGCGGCGATCTCCTCCGGCACCGCGCGGCTCAGGAGCCGGGGCAAGGCCTCGATCACCGTGACCTCGGCGCCGAGCCTGCGCGCCGAGGCGGCGAGTTCGAGCCCGATGAAGCCGCCGCCGATCACCGCGAGCCGCTTGCCCGGACCGAGCGCGGCGCGGATGCGGGCGGCGTCGTCGAGCGTACGCAGCGTGACGACATTCGGAGCCTCCGCGCCCCGGTCATTCCCTGGAAGCGGCCGGGGCCGCGCGCCGGTCGCGATCAAGAGCCGCTCGTAGGGCAGTTCCGAACCGTCGTCGCAGACGACCGTCTTGCGCGCCCGGTCGATCGCATGCGCCTTGCGCGACCGGCGGAACGCGATCCCCGCCTCGGCGAGCCGCTCGGCGCCGCCTATCCCCTTCGGAACCGGCGTCTCGGCGAGGATCGCATCCTTCGAGAGCGGCGGCCGCTCATAGGGATCATGCGCCTCCGCGTCGAGAAGCGTCACCGGCCCCGCGTAGCCCGCCTCCCGCAACGCCAGCGCCGCCCGCGCCCCGCACTCCCCGGCGCCAACGATCACCATGCCGGCGTCCGTCTTCCCGTCGCTCGCCTCGCCGTCGCTCACCGTGTCGGTCATCTCAGATCTCGACCAGAATGTCGTCGCCTTCGATCTTCACCGGATAGGTCTTGAGGTCGATGCAGACCGGTGCCCCGAGCGCCTCGCCATTGCGGTAATCGAAGCGCCCGTTGTGCTTGGGGCATTCGATCACATAGTCCATCACCAGCCCGTCCGCGAGGTGGATCTTCTCGTGCGTGCAGAGCCCGTCGGTCGCGAAGAACTCCCCGTCCGGCGAGTGGTAGATGGCGAAGGTCCGGCCGTCGTGGTCGAAACGGGCGACATCTTCCTCATCGACGTCGTCCTTCGCGCAAGCACGGATCCAGGGCATGGGTTTCTCTCCTCAGGTTGGTCTTTTGGTTTTCAGGCTGGTCGTTCTGGGCAAGTCGTTCAGGCGGATCGGCGCGGGCCGTGGCAGGCCCCGCAAGCTCGTCTCAGGCCGCGCCCAGGGCCTGGGCGTGGAAGTCCTCACGGTAGGGCCGGGCCGTCGCCGGCAGTTCCCGCTTCAGGAAGTAGTCCTCGTATTTGAGCTGGCGAACAAGAGCCGGCCACATTTCCCGGAACGCCTCGGCGATCGACCGGTTGGGCGCCGGCAGGTCGTGCTTGATCCGCTCATGCAGCGCGGGCAGCTGGTGGTAGGGCACCATTGGGAACATGTGATGCTCGACGTGATAGTTCATGTTCCAGTAGATGAACCGCGAGACGGGGTTCATGTAAACCGTCCTCGAGTTCAGACGGTGATCGAGAACGTCGTCGGCGAGGCCGCCATGCTGCAAGAGGCCGGTCATGATGTGATGCCAGGCGCCATAGAGCCGGGGCAGGCCGATCACCATGAGCGGCAGAATCGACTGCGTGGCAAGCGCGAGCGCGATCGTCGCGACGTAGATCGCGGTCCAGATCCGGGCGACCCTGATCACCTTCGGCTGCTCCATCTCGGGGATGAAGGTCGCCTCTTCGGGATGAATCCGGCCCGACGCGTTGGTGAGCATCCGCCCGAGGCCGTTCCAGACATCGATGACGCCGAAGAAGTTCAGGACGAGCTTGAAGAAGGCCGGCGGGCGCATCACTGCGATCTCGGGATCGAGGCCGACGATATAGGTGTCGGTGTGGTGCCGGGTGTGGCTCCAGCGCCAGGTGTAGGGATTGCGGATCTGCATGAAGGAGGCGATCTGGTAGACCCAGTCGTTCATCCAGCGCGTCTTGAACGCCGTGCCATGACCGCATTCATGCCAGCGCGAATCCGAGGCCGAGCCGTAGAGCACGCCATAGGCGAGCCAGAACGGCAGGGAGAGCCACGGGTGACCCATCAGCCAGACCGCGATGCCGAGCCCGGCGAGCACGGCCATGGCGCCGAGCCAGATCACCGTGTCGCGGATAGCCGGCTGGTCGGAGCGCTGCATGAAGGCCTTCATCTCCTTGCGGGAAATGTCGGTGTGATACCATTCCGCCGCCTTGAGCCCGGTCTCGACCGCCCGGCGGGCATCTTCGCCGAGGAGGCTGTAATCCCGCTTCCGGCCGCGCGGGCCGGGCGCGGTGGCCGCGGTGGCCGTGAAATCCGTCATCGCATCGGTCATCTTCAGCTTCCTCCCGGCATCGCGGTGATTTCGGGCGAAGATGCCGCCCGAGCTTGCGAATCGCAATCTCGTCTGCGAGGAAATCTATCAGAAACTATCATCATTCTGATGGAGATGGGCCATGGTCGCCCGGGTCACGATCGCCGATGTCGCCCGCGAGGCGGGGGTCAGCGTCGCCACCGTCGATCGCGTGGTGAACGGCCGGCTGCCGGTGCGCGAGGATACCGCGCGCCGCGTGCTCGACGCGTCGCAGCGGCTCGGATTCCACGCCGCGGGACTGATCCGCGCCCGGCTGCGCGAGCAACTGCCCGAGATCACCGTCGGTCTGCTGCTGCAACGCCCGGAGGACCCGTTCTACCGCGACCTGACCGACCGGCTCACAGCCGCGATCACCGGCTCGCGGCTGTTCCGGGGCACGGTCCGCGCCGATTTCTGGCCGGCGGACGATCCGGAGGACATCGCCGCGCGGCTGCGGCGTCTTGGCAGGCGCGCCCGCGCGGTCGCGGTGGTGAGCCCCGACCACGCCGCCGTCGCCGAGGCGGTGGCCGAGCTCACGGCGCGTGGTGTGCCAGTCTTCACGCTGCTCTCGGATCTGGCGACCTCGGCCCGGACCAGTCACCTCGGGATCGACGGGCGCAAGGCCGGCCGGACGGCGGCCTGGGTCATCCACCACGCGGCGAAGGCCGCGGGGCCGGTCGGCGTGATCGTCGGCAGCCGGAGGTTCCAGGGCCACGAACTGCGGGAGATGGGCTTCCGGTCCTATTTCCGGGAGATCGCGCCCGACTTCCCGGTGCTCGAAGCCGTAGTGAATTCCGAATCCGACGCGGCGACCGAGGGTGCCGTGGTTCAGCTGACCGAAGCCTGGCCCGATCTCGCCGGGATCTACATGGCCGGCGGGGGCATCGCCGGCGCCATCGCCGGTCTTCACCGTCTGGCGAAGGACCGGAGGCCCGCCCTGATCGTCCCCGCGCTGCCGCCCCTCGCCCGCGCGGCGCTCGCCGATCGGCTGCTCGCGGCGGCGGTCTGCGAGCCGATCGACCGGCTCTGCGAACGGCTGCTCGATCTCGTCGTGCTGGCGCTCGAAGGCGAGACCGCCCGGCTTCCGAACACCATCCTCCTGCCGATGGACCTGTTCACGCCCGAGAACCTGTGAGCGGCGGCGCTCGGAGCCGCCGGGCCGGCAAGAAGTCATGGCGGTGGAGTTCTCAAGGAACTTCACCGCCATGACAGGAGCCCGCCCGGCGTGGGAGTGGAGGAGGAGCTTCGCACCGGGCGGGGTAGTTGGGCGGGAGAGTCGTGAGGACCAGACCCGCGGGCCAGTCGGGCGGGGTAATCGTCGGCCAGCATCGCGACCGCACCCTCCCGCCCCGGGATCATCAGGTCGCGGCGCGGGCCGCTTCCCTCGCCTTCTGTCTGGCCCTGCGCGCCTTGAACCGGACATTCATCCGCTCCTCCGCCTCCTTCGAGCCGTCATGGAAGGTCCCGAACCACCGGTCGAGCGGCACGCCGCCATCGGCGTAGTTCACCTCGAAGTACTTGTGGTGGAGGTAATGGGCGAAACAATGGGTATCGAGCGCGGTATCCTCGCCCGCCACCACCTTGTCGAACCCGGTATGACCCGGCGCCGGCGACATCGCGAGATGCACGAGGTGGAACATCGCATGGATGGGATTCGACGGCACGATCCAGTGCAGGATCACGCCGGAGAAATAGAGCAGATGCTCGACCGGATGCATCGACAGGCCGGACCAGGGGCCGGGATTGACGTTGTTGTGGTGCAGCTTGTGCACGTGGCGGTAGAGGAACGGCACGTGGATCAGCCGGTGCACAAGGTAGAAGTGCACCTCGCGGAACAGCGGGATCAGGAACATGAAGGCCACGATATAGACCGGATGGTCGATCCAGCTGACCCAGGGGATATAGCCGTTCGCGAAAAGCCACCAGGTCACCGCCTCATAGGCGGTCCAGATCGTCACCCCGCTGCCGAAGGACCAGATCATGTTGTCGATGTTCTGGCTCTTGAACAGGAAGGCGTCGTTGTCGGTCGAGGGCCAGTTCGGGTTGTACTTGAACTGCGTGCCCTGCGCGCGCTGGATGTAGAGCCGGAGGTGGAACGCGCCGAACCAGATGAGGATGAGCGCGGCGTTCCGGAGCCAGATGAAGGCGATCCAGCCGAACTCGAAGCTTCGCATCGCCTCCATCGGCGGCGTGGCCCAGAGCCAGATGCCGACCGCGACCAGCGCGTAGAAGACGTTGTAGGGCCAGAGATAGCCGCCCCAGCCGAACAGCCAGCTCAGCACCACCCGCGGCTTGAACGGCAGCTCGAAGAGCGGCCCGGTCTTGACCCGCTTCGTCGGTGTCCAGTGGCCGCGGCGGTCGCGGCTGCCGTAGCTGGCTTCATCCATCACTGGGGTCCTCCTTGACCGGGGCGAGGCGCTCGACCAGGGCGGCGAGCCGACGGCATGGCGCGCCGTTCCGGCAGCGTCCGGAGGCGCAGGGCGGCCTGGTGTCCAGCTCGGCGGAAACGACGGGTGTCATTCGAGGCCCTTTCCTCTCGACAGGCGGAACGCGGCGACGGCCATGCGATCCTTCCCCATTTCAGATTCTGAGATCGAGTCGGCTCATGTCTGTCCGTTGCACGTTCATAATGAGGCATTCATGAGGCATGAGTCAATCAATTTGGGGCCCACTATCGCACGTTATCCCGGTCGCATTGTGTTCGCCTCCGAACAATGATCTATTTTGAGGCGAAAGCCGCTCAAGAGTGCCCCATCGTGAAGAAGATCAGCATCAAGGACCTGACCGTGGCCACCGGCCTGTCGCGCGCGACCATCGACCGGGCGCTGAACGACCGCGGAAGCGTGCATCCCCGGACCCGGAAGGTGATCGAGACCGCGCTCGAGGAGCTGCGCGCCGGCGGGCCGGCGGCCGCGGCGCTCGACCTGCCGCTCGACATCGTGCTCCGCGTCGGCCGCGGGATGCTCGCGCAGGTCTCGGCCACGCTCGCCACGCTCGGACTGCCCTCCGTCCTGCTGCACGACATGTATCAGAAGGACGAGGCCGAGGTTCTGGACCTCGCCCGCGCGCTGGCGGCCGACCCGCGCCGGCCGCTGATCCTGACCGCGAAGAATTCCGAGCCGCTTCGCGCCGAACTCGCGGCCGCCCGCGCGCGCGGCAAGCGGATCATCACCTTCATCTCCGACCTGCCGCATGACGCGCGCGACGCTTTCGTCAGCATCGACAACCGGATGGCGGGCGAATGCGCCGCCTTCGTGCTCGGCGGCCTGTTCCGCGAGCGCGCCGCCCGCTTCGGCGTCGTGATCGGCGACTATGCCTTCAGCTGCCACGAGGAACGCGAGATGGGCTTCCGGTCCCACCTGCGCGCGCGTTTCCCGGAGGTGTCACTCGTGCATGAGGCGCGGGGGGAGGATTCCTACGAGGGCACGCGCGAGGCGGCGGCGGACATGCTCGCCGCGCATCCCGATCTCGACGCGATCTACAATGTCGCGGGCGGCAACGCCGGTCTCGCCGAGGCGCTGCGCTCGGCGAGATCCGGGCGGCGCCCGGTCCTGCTGTCGCATGAGGCGAACCACATCACCACGCCGCTCCTGCGCGAAGGCGTCATCGACTACGTGCTCGCCCAGGACACCGGCGCGATGCTCCGCCGGGCACTGCGGCTCGCGACACTGCCCTCGCTGGCGGAGGAGGACGAGATCCACCACGTCGATTTCGGCGTCTACACCCGGTTCAACATACCGGGCTTCGTCAGCCCCACCCGGGAGGGTGACGGCTGAGCCGCCCGCCCCCCGGCGCCGATCTGACCGCCTTTCATCCCCGGTCCAGCCCCGCCCGCAGCAGGGCGCAGCTTTCGGCCAGCCGCGCGGCGAGGTCCGGATCGCTCTGGACCGCCGGATCGAAAGGTTCGATCGAGACGAAACCCGCGTAATCCGGCAGGGCCGCGAGTTGCGCGAGATTGCCGACCCGGTCCACTTCGCCGACGAGGCCGCGATCCGGCTCGGTCAGGTCTCCGGGCGCGAGGTCGTTCCGCGTGATGCCGGAGACATGGACGAGGCCGACGTGTTCGGGGTAGAGCCGGTCGTCGCCACGGCGGAAGAACTGGAACGTGTCGTAGCAGAGCTGGAATGGCGCCGCGTCGCCGATTTCGCGCATCGCCGCGACCGCCTGGGCCTGGCGGTTCATCGTGCTGCCCTTCATGCCGAGCGGTTCGACATAGCCGATGACGCCCGCGTCGCCGAGGATCGGCGCGAGGCCGCGCAACCCCGCGACCAGCCGATCGGCCGCCTCCGCCTCGGTCCAGCCGGCGGTTTCATCGATCACGGGGCAGAGCACGATCCCCGGCGCGCCGAGATCGCGCGCGCGGGCCGCGAGCGCGGCCGCCTCGTCTTCGCGCTCGCCGGTCCAGTCGTTGAACCGTTGCAGCGCGTTGATCGAGGCGACCGCGAGGCCGGCATCCTCGATCCGCGCCCGGATCTCGGCCACCGGCGTGCCGTCGGCGAGCTCGCATCCCGGCACATCGTCGCGGATCTCCACCCCCTCGACGCCCGCGCCCGAAGCGAGCGCGAGGAACTCCGGGAGCGGGAGCCCCGGCGCGACCGTCCGGTTGATCGCGAGCCGCGGCCTCATNCCACCCCCTCGACGCCCGCGCCCGAAGCGAGCGCGAGGAACTCCGGGAGCGGGAGCCCCGGCGCGACCGTCCGGTTGATCGCGAGCCGCGGCCTCATTCCAGATCCTGCCAGGTACCGCCCGCGTCATGGCTGTCGGCGGCGGCGTGGATGAAGCGCACGCCCCGCGCGCCGTCCTCCAGACCCGGAAGCGCGATCAGCCCCTCGGGCAGGGTCTCGCCCGCGCGCCGCGCTTCGACGGCGATGGCGATCTCCGTATACAGGTTCCCCCAGGCATCCGAGAGCGACTCGCCATGGCCGCGCGGCAGCAGCGCCATCCGCTCGGCGGCAGGGCGCACGCCCGCGCCGTGGCCCCGGACGATCACCTGCTCGGGCTCGTTCAGCGGGCGGTATTTCAGGATCTCCGGGAACTCCTGATCCCATTCGAGCCCACCCTTCTCGCCATAGACCCGGAAGCGGAGCGCGCAGTAGTTGCCGGGCGCGGCCTGCGTCACCCAGAGCGCGCCCGGCGCCCCGTTCTCGAAGGCGAGGTTCATGAAGGCGGTATCCTCCATCGCCTTCGGTGCGCCGCAGACGTGGAAATCGGCGCGCAGTCGCGCGACCTTCAGGCCGGTCACGAATTCGATCATGTTGAGCGCATGGGTTCCGATGTCGCCGGTCGCCGAGGCGCGGCCGATCTTCGCCGGATCGCGCCGCCAGGCGAGCGAGCGCGAGTCCGGATCGTCGGCCTCCGTCGCCCAGTCCTGCGCGTATTCAACGAGCGCCTGCCGGATCGGCCCGAGCGCGCCCTCGGCGATCATCTCCCGTGCCTGCCGCGCCATCGGGTGATAGGGATAGGGATGGGTGATCGCGAAGACGAGGCCGGTCTCCTTCTGTTTCGCGGCGAGCGCGTCGCAGTCCTCGGGCGTCATCGTCATCGGCTTGTCGCAGATGATGTCGATCCCCGCGTCCATGAAGACCTCGGCGATCTCGCGATGCGTCCAGTTCGGCGTGCAGATCGCCACCGCCTCGATCCCGTCCTTGCGCGCCGCCTCGGCCTTCGCCATCTCGCGGTAGTCGGTGTAGGTCCGGTCCTCGGCCAGCATCCACTCCTTGCCCGAAGCCTTCGCCCGTTCCGGATCGGACGAGAGCGCGCCCGCCACGAGATCCCAGCGGTTCGAGAGCCGCGCGCCGGTCCAGTGCCACTGGCCCACCAGCGCCCCCTGCCCGCCCCCGACGATGCCGAGCCTGAGCAGCCGCGACGCCTTGGGATAGCTTTCCGTTCCGGTCAGACCCATGTCCACCGCCTCCTTGTCGTTGAAATGCCGAGCTCCCGCCGGGCGTCGGGCGGGGCATTGCCCGCCTCCCCCTGCCCCCCGGTTCAGGTGCGGATCACGTGATCCGTCACCTCCTCGATCGTCGTGTCTTCCTTGCGCGCCTCGAAGACCTTGGCGCCGTGGCTCATCACCACGAAACGGTCGCAGACCTGGAAGGCGTGATAGATGTTGTGCGTGACGAGAACCGAGGACGTGCCCTCCGATTTCAGGTCGCGCACATAGCCCAGCAGGTGCTCGGTCTCGCGGACCGAGAGCGCCGAGGTCGGCTCATCGAGCAGCAGGATGTTGCGCTTGAAATGCACGGCCCGGGCGATCGCCACCGCCTGTTTCTGGCCGCCGGAGAGGAAGCCCACCTCCTTCTCCGGATCGTCGATCCCGGAGATCTGCACCGCCGAGCCGAGGATCTCGATCGCCGTCGCCTCCATCGCCTTGTGGTCCATGAACCCCCAGCGATTGGTGATCTCGCGCCCCATGAAGATGTTGCGGGTGATCGCCATGGAATCGACCAGCGCGATGTCCTGGTAGATCGTCTCGATCCCCGCCGCCTCGCTGTCGGCGCGGCTGTTGAGGCGGATCTTCCTGCCCCGGGCGAGGATCTCGCCCGAGGTCGGCGGGTTGATGCCCGACATCATCTTGACGAGCGTGGACTTGCCGGCGCCATTGTCGCCGAGCAGGCCCACGACCTCGTTCTCGCCGATGTAGAAGTTCATCTTGTTGAGCGCGACGAAGGTGCCGTAACGCTTCACGATGTCCTTCAGTTCGAGAAGCGGCGTGGTTTCCGGCTCCAGCCCCTTCGCGCGCGGCTCGTAGGGTTCGATGACTTCGATCTCTCCGGTCGATGCGTTCATGTCCCTTGCCCTCAGTTCTTGCGACGGATCGCCATGTTCATGATGACGGCGATGACGATCAGGGCACCGACGAACATCTCGAAGTAGAAACCGGGCGCGCGCAGGAGCAGCAGCACGTCCTGGATCGTGTACATGAGGCAGGTGCCGAGCACGATGCCGAGGATCGCGCCCCGCCCGCCCATCAGCGCATGCCCGCCGATGACGCAGGCCGCGATCGCCACGAGTTCGAGCCCGAGGCCGCCGCCCGGCTGGATCGAGGAGACGCGCGCGCCGGCGATGATGCCCGAGAGCGCCGCCATGAACCCCGCGATCGCGAAGGCGATGATCTTGGTCCGCGCCGGATTGATGCCGATCGCGATCGCCGCCTTCTGGTTGCCGCCGACGGCGAAGAAGTGATTGCCGATCCGGTGGTGGTGCAGCAGGAAGTAGAAGATCACCGCGAAGATCGCGAACCAGATGATCGAGGCGTGCACGACGCCGATCGAGCCGTTGAAGATCGTGTTGAACGGCTCCGACGGCTTGAAACGCAGCGACGAGGCGCCGTGGTAGAGCAGCGTCGCGCCCTTCCAGAGCAGCATCGCGCCGAGCGTGGTGATGAAGGACGGGATGTTGAACCTGAGCGTGATGAGCGCGTGGATCACGCCGGCGAGCGTCCCGACCGCGAGGCCGATCAGCAAGCCGCCGAACGGAGCGAGCGCGCTCGCGCCTTCCGCGCCGACATCGCCGCCCCACTGGTTCGAGAGCGTCGCCGCGACGATGGCGCAGAAGGAATAGAGCGCGCCGACGCTGAGGTCGAACTCGCCCGCGATCATCAGCACGCCGACGCCTAGCGCCATGATGCCGATCGGTGCGATGGACTTCAGCAGGACCGCGATATTCGCCTCCGAAAGATAGCGGAAGCTGGTCGGGAACAGCAGCGCGCCGATGACGCAGGCGACCTGCACCACGACGAAGAGCACGGCGATGCCGCCTTCGGGTCGCGTCCGGATCCAGTCGATGGCCTTCGCCGCGAAGCTCCGCTCGTTGCGGGCTGCGATGGCGGCGTGGATATGCGCGGATTGCGACGCGCTCATGGGCGTTCCTCCTGGGAAATGGCCTGGGACGCGCGCCGGAGTTTCCCGGCCGCGCGCTTGGGTCCGACGTCAGGTCAGCGGATCGCGCCCGCCCATTCCCGCGCCTTCTCGTAGTTCGTCTGGTCGACGAGACCCGCGCCGCCCGTGTTCATCTCCGACGGGTAGAGCCCGTACTTGAGGTAGAGCGCGAGCTGGGTGACCGAGTAATAGCCCTGGCTGTAGGGCTGCTGATCGACCGCCGCCGTCATCTCGCCATCGGCGATGTTCTGCAGGATCGACTGGGAGATGTCGAAACCGCCGATCGGCAGCTCGTCGAGGCCCGCGTCCCGCGCGGCCTGCACCGCCTGGCTGTTGGGCGTCTGTCCGAGGCTGATGATCGCCTTCACGTCCGGACGGCCGAGGAGATACTGCGTCATCAGGTTGAGCGCGGTGCCGTGATCGTTGGTGGTGCCGAGGATCTCGGAGGTGGCGCCGACCTCGGAGAGCGCTTTCTGCACGCCCTCGTGGCGCTTCACGGCGTAGCTGCCCTCGGGTGCCTCGACCGGGGTGAAGACGAGATCCCCCTCGCCGATCCCGTGCGTCTCGATCATCCGCTTGCCGAGGGTGTAGCCGGCCTCGACGAAATCCTGCCCCATGAAGGCGAGCCGGCAGGTGCCCTCCGCGCCCTCGGTGTCGTCGATATTGTTGGTGACGACGGCGATGCCCTGCTCCTCCGCGCGACACAGGATCTCGTCATAGGCGTTGTCGTCGGCGATGCCGACCGAGATGCCGTTGACGCCGGAGGCGATGGCGGCTTCGAGTTTGTTGCTCTGGGTGACCGGATCTTCCTCGCCGAACTGGATGTCGAGCGTGACACCCTGGTCCTCGGCCGCGTCCGTCGCGCCGTTGTTGAGCGCCTCGAAGAACGGGTTGGAGGATTGCGACCAGTTCAGCAGGAGGATCTGGATGTTCGACCAGTCCTGATCGGAATCCTTCGCCTGCGCCGCGTGGGTGGTCAGAGCGGCGCCCGCGAGCAGGGCCGCGATGGCCAGGGTTCTGGCGGTCATGGATGAGATCTCCCCGTTGGTGTCGCGCGCCGCGCGGCTCGCGATTCTTTGCTTGGACGAACCAGTGTCAGGTTCTTGATCGCTGTATATTGCATCATGAGGTATCATGCAATATCCTTTGCACTAAATGAGTATTGCGCAATGTATCACCATGAGCGATACGCTACTCGCAATGCGGCGAAATGAGCGGTCCGGCGGCGGGAGCCGGGCCCGGGAACATGTCGGCCGGGGAGGATCGAACGCATGTCGGACCAGCAGGAGCTTCTGGTCTTTCAATCGCTCTGGGCGATGGAAAGACGCCACACCGATGGGCTGGAACGCTCGCTCGAAGAGAATATCGCGATGATCGCCGATGAAGGCTTCGACGGGATCAGCACGCATTGGACCGACCGTGAGACGGTTTCCCGTGTCTCCGCGCTGCTGCGCGACCGCGGCATGACCGCCGAGGGCCAGTGCTTTCCGAAGACGGTGGACGATCTGAAGCCGGTGCTCGAAGTCGCCTCGGAGTTCCCGCTCCACCATCTCGATATCCAGCCGGATGTGCGGCCCCGGCGGCTGGAGGAGTGCCTCCCGCTGCTGGAAGGCTGGATGCGGCTCGCCGAGGAGGTGGACTTCCCGGTCCTGATCGAGACGCATCGCGACCGGATGACCACGGATCTCTTCTTCACCCTCGACATGCTCGACGCGATGCCGGACCTGCCGCTGGTCGCGGACCTCTCGCATTTCCTCGTCGGCCGTGAATTCGCCTGGCCGGTAGACGACGAGAACCATGCGATGATCGAGCGCATCCTCGACAATTCCTGGGCGTTCCACGGCCGTGTCGCCACGCGCGAACAGGTGCAGATCGAGATTTCCTTCCCGGCGCACCGGATGTGGGTCGAGCTTTTCGAGCGCTGGTGGAGCTATGGTTTCGCAAGCTGGCGCCGCCGCGCCGCAGCCGATGCGACGCTCGCCTTCACTTGCGAACTCGGGCCCAAGCCCTACGCGATCATCGGTCGCGACGGAAACGACACGACCGACCGCTGGGAGGAATCCCTCCAGATGCGCGACATCGCGCGGCGGCTCTGGCAGGACACGCCGGCCCCGCGAGCCGCCGACTAGGCTGAGCGGAGCCACCGGACCCCGGAACCGGCGCAAGGCCGGTGCGCGGGGCGATCACACCCGCTAGACTTCCCCGGAACGCCGCCCGCGGGGCGCGGCGGCGACGGGAGGATCCGCCATGTCACGCCCGAGGTCATTCCCTGGAGCGGCGGGCACACGCCCGACCCGCGGCCATCCGGTCAGCCCGCGCGGTTCGGGCTGAGCCATGCGCGATCTCACCCTGCGCCAGGTCGAGGTGATCCGCGCCGTCATGATGACGGGCACGATCAGCGGCGCCGCCGAGTTCCTCAACGTCTCCGCCCCCGGGATCAGCCGCCTCGTCAAGCATACCGAGGAGAGCCTCGGGGTGCGGCTCTTCGAGCGCAAGGCGGGGCTCTTCGTGCCGGCCGCCGAGGCGGCGATGATCTTCAACCAGATCCATCAGGTCTACGACAAGATGGCCGGGCTCTCTGACGCGCTCGCCTCGCTGAAGCGCGGGCGGGAGGCGGAACTCGCCTTCGCCTCCGTCCCCTCGATCGCGCAGTTCCTCGCCGCCCAGGCGATCCGCCACGTCCGCCGCCGGTTCCCGGAGCTCTACATCGATCTCAACGTGCTGAAGGTCGAGGAGACCATCGACTACCTGCTGCTGGAGCGTGGCGAGTTCGTGGCAATATCCTATCGCTTCCCGCATCCTTCGCTGGACTTCCGCCATCTCGGCGCGGGCGAACTGGTGGCGATCGTCCCCGAGAACCATCCGCTCGCCGCCTCGCGCGCGCCGGTCCCGACGCGCCTGCTCGCCGGGGATCTCCTGATCGGCGTCGACGCCTCCGACCCCTACGGCGCGGTCACCGCCGAGCCGTTCCGCCGCGCCGGTCTGGAGCGTCGCCTCTCGATCCGGGCGCGCTTCGCGCAGACGGTGGTCAGCCTCGTGCGGCACGGACTCGGGGTCGCCGTGATCGACGAATTCTCGGTCGCGGGGGTCTACATGCCGGGCCTGGTCCGGCTGCCGCTGGAGGAGAAGGTCGAGATCTCCGTCTACGCGGCGCAGAAGGCCGGACGAACGCTGTCGAGCTTCGCCGAATACGCGATCAGCCGTCTGCGGGACGAACTCGGCCAGACCGTCGCCAACCGGCCCTGGGGAGCCGGCGCCACCCAGGGTTGATTAACACCATGTTACGCCCTCAACCAACCTGGTACTGGCGGGGACAAATGATTCGACCTATGTTGTCCTTGCAACCCCGGTAGTACCGGACCGCAAATCACAAGCCCGAGACCCGACGAGGAACGCTATCCCCGCGCAGCGGCCGATGCCGTGCGTCCATAACAATGACCAGGAGGAGACCGTCGATGGCCGACGCGACTGGGCCGGGGCACGGTTTCTTGAGACAGCGTCGAGCGCTACTTTCCCGAGGAACGGGGGTAGAGCATGGACGACAAGAGCGACGTGAAACCTGGCGCGACGGAGGCCTCG
>NZ_JBKQWU010000051.1:0-22678 GCF_047275745.1 Amaricoccus sp. W119
GCAAGCGGGAAACTCTAGTCGGGCTACGCCCTCCCGCCGTTCCCCGCTTGCGGCGCCAAGTGGCCTACTTTTGCGCCGCCCAACGGCCTGGTTTTGCTCCGCCGTTGACACATGGATGCGCTCGTTCGGCGATCTCCAGCGGATCGGCATCGAGTCGACCGGCAGCTATGGCGCGGCCCTGTTGCGCCATATGCGAGCCGCCGGCGTCGAGGTTCTGGAGGTCACGACGCCCGATCGTCGCGATCGGTGCAAGCGGGGCAAGAATGATGATCTTGATGCCGAGAACGCCGCCCATGCCGCGTTTTCCAGACAGCGGACCGTCACTCCGAAAGGCCGCGACGGCATGGTGGAATCTCTCAGGGTTTTGCGGGCTTGCCGGAAGACCGCGGTCAATGCGCGACGGATCGCCCTGCAGATGATCCATAACACGATCATCGCGGCGCCGGAGGGATTGCGCGACCAGCTTCGTCGCTTGACGCGGATGAAGCTGATCCGGACGCTCGCCGCCTGGCGCCCGGACATGACCGCCTATCGCGAGATCGAAGCCGCATATCGCATCAGTCTCAAGTCGCTCGCGCGCCGCTACCTCGAGCTGCACGACGAGATCGCCGACCTCGACGTGATGATCGGGGCCATCGTTGAGGATCTCATCCCCGAGTTGGTCGCGCGGAATTCCATCGGCCATAACGGCGCCGCCCAGCTGCTGCTTACCGCGGGCGACAACCCTGAGCGCCTGAAGTCCGAGGCCAGCTTCGCGGCGCTCCGCGGCGTAAGTCCCGTCCCGGCTTCGTCGGGGAAGACCGTGCGCCACCGTCTCAACCGTGGCGGCGACCGGGCGGCTAACAGCGCGTTGCACCTCATCGCGATCGGCCGGATCAGGACGGACGAAAGGACCCAAGCGTATGTCGCCCGTCGCGTCGCGGAAGGACATTCCAAACTCGANCACGACCCGCATCGTGGCTTGACGCAAAAGGCAGTTTTACCTGGAGTTTACGATCGATTAGTGGCGGACTGGGGAGGATTCGAACCCCCGACCCCTTGATTCGTAGTCAAGTGCTCTATCCAACTGAGCTACCAATCCGTCGGGGGTGCAGATAGCTGGCCGGGCGGGGATTCGCAAGGGTCAAATCCCGGTTTTCCCCGTTCCTGTCAGGGTTTCGCCGCGATAGGCGAGGTTCGGGCCGGGCGGCCCGAGGGAACGCCGGCCGGACCGGCGGCTGTCGCGGATCGCCGGCGAAGCGGGGAGGCGGGTGAGGGAGCCGGTCGTCGCCCTCGGCATGGGACCGGTGTCAGCGAATGTTGAAGCGGACCGGGACCTGGATGTCGAGACTCGTTCCCGGAGGCGGCGCCGGCACGGGCGAGGAACGCTGGATCATCGCCATGACGGCTTCGTCGAGTTCCGGCACTCCGGACGATCGCGCCAGCCGCGCGGAGAGGATGTTGCCGGAGGGATCGATCGAGAACCGGACCGTCGCGACGCCCTCCTTGCGCTGCCGCTTGGCGGCGGCGGGATAGCGCTTGCGGCGCTCGAGATGCGCCATGAGCTTCGCGTGCCAGCGCTGCGATCCAGCGGCGGAGACGGCGGGGGCCTTCGCGGTCTGGCGGACGGCCTCCTTCGGGGGAGCCTTCTTCGGGGGCGCGGGCCGGGCCTTTTCCACCACCTTGGGCTTCTCGGGCCGGGGCTCGGGCTTCGCCGGAAGCACCGCCTCGGCGGTGTCGATGACCGGCAGTTCCGGCTCTTCCATCGGTTCGAGTTCGGGAACCTCCTCGACCTTCTCGAGCGGCGGCGCGTCCTCCACCGGATCGGGCGTGTCCTCGGTCTCGACGGGGTTCAATTCTTCCGGAGCTTCGATCGGGTCGGTCTCGGGCGGCGGCGCGTCATGGCGCTGCTCGCTCATCTGGGAGTCCTCGGTGATCGGCGCTTCCGGCTCCGGGGCCAGGTCGATCATCACCGCCGATTCCGAGAAGGGCGCGGCGGTCAGCGGCTCGGGCCGGCTCTGCATCGCCCAGGCGGCCACGCCCGCGTGGACGGCGAGAATCGTCGCCCCGGCGAGGGCATAGCCGCCCGCCTCGCGCATCGGCCGCCTGCGCAGCGCCTGCGAGAAGTCGCCGACCGGCGCCGGCTGGTCCCCGGGTCCGCTCATGGCGCGGGCGTGACGGAACCCGCGGTCGGCTGAGCCGCGGCGGTGCCTCCGGCCGCGGTCTCGAGGCCGACCAGCGCGATCTTCAGATAGCCCGCGTTGCGCAGCAGGTTCATCACGTCCATCAGATTCCCATAGGGCACGGCTTCGTCGGCGCGCAGGTAGATCCGGGTTTCCTTGTCGCCGGCGGCGCGGCCGTCGACCGTCGCGCCGAGCGCCTCGCGCGGGATCGTGTCATTGCCGAGCGCCAGCGTGAGGTCGCGCTTCAGCGTCACATAGACCGGCTCGCTCGGCCTCGGCTGCTGCTGGGCGGAGGAGGCGGGGAGGTCGACGTTCACATCGACCGTCGCGAGCGGCGCCGCGACCATGAAGATGATGAGGAGCACGAGGATCACGTCGATGAACGGCGTGATGTTGATCTCGTGGTTCATCTCCATGTCGTCGGAGACGGAGGAGGACTGCCGGATACCGCCTGCCATGGCTCACTCCGCCGCCAGATCGAAGGCGCGCAGGCGCCCGTGGTCGAGGTCCCGGCTCACCATCCGCTCCAGCCCCGCCGCGACATCGGCGAGCTGCTGGCGGTAGCCGGTGATCGAGCGTGCGAAGTGGTTGTAGATCACCACCGCCGGGATCGCGGCGACGAGGCCCATCGCGGTCGCGAGCAGCGCCTCGGCGATGCCGGGCGCGACCACGGCGAGGTTCGTGGTCTGCGACTGGGAGATGCCGATGAAGGAGTTCATGATGCCCCAGACCGTGCCGAACAGGCCGACGAAGGGCGCGGTGGAGCCGATCGTCGCGAGGATGCTGGTCCCGCGCGTCATGCGCCGTCCGGCCTCGGCCTCGATCCGCCCGAGATGCGAGCCGACGCGTTCCTTGAGCCCGTCGCCGCCGGAGCGGGGCAGGGCGGCGGCGGAGGCGCGGCTTTCCTCATGCGTCGCCCGCACCATCAGGGCGATGACGCCGCGCTGGCCCTCGAAGCTCCGGTAGGCTTCCGCGAGATCGCCGCAGTCGTTGAGCCGGGCGCGGGCCTTGCGCACCCGCGCGCGCGCGCCGAAGATCTCGAGCTGTTTCGCGAGCCAGACGGTCCAGGTGACCAGCGAGGCGATGAGCAGGCCGACCATGACCGATTTCACGACGATATCGGCGGCCATGAACATGCCCCAGGGCGACAGGTCATGGGGCAGGGTCGCTTCGCTCGCGGGGGCGCCGGCTGGCTGCCCGGCCGACTGCCCGGGTGCCTGCTGGGCGGCGACGGGCGGCGCCGGCACCGCGAGTCCGGCGCCGGGATTACCCGTCGGCGCGGAGGGATCGGCCGGCGTGGACTGGCCCGTTGACTGGGCTGCGGACTGGTTGGCGGCGGGCTGGGGCGCGGGCGGCGCTTCGCCGGGGAGCGCGGAATCGGCCGCGGGCGCGACGGGAGTCTCGGCGCGCGGAGCGGTGGGTGCGCTGGCGGGCGGGCTCGTGAGGGCCGGCGCTTGGGGCGCCTCGGTCGAGGGGGCCTCGACGGCGGGGGCCGCGGGCGGCTCCACTTGCGGCGCCGGCGGCGTGTCCTGAGCCATGGCCGGCATCATCGCGAGTATCAGGAGCCCGGCTCCCATCAGGGGCGCCGCGCCCCGCTTCCGCGAAATCTGTCCCATACCGCGCATTGATCCCCACCAGCCTCGAATGAACCCCGAACGGATGGCTGGCCGGAGCGCTTCGGGAGCGACCGGCTGGCTGGCATGCGGACGGTTCCGCCATCGGGTGGCGGCCGATCCGCCTTGAATCCGCCATTAACAACGCTCGGAACCGGGTGCAAGATCCGTTCCGGGGAAGCAAATTCAAACAGTTGCGGGTAAGTTTATGAAAAACCGACTAAAACGGTCAGTTGAACTCGCCGCGCGGGATGACGCTTTTTCCGCGCGGCGGCATGGAGAGCCGGGCTTTGGTCCCGGCGGGGAGAATCAGCCGCCGAAGGTATCGGCCACGTCGTACATGACCGGCTCGAACCCGCGGCAAAGCTCGGAGAAGCGGCGCGTGCGGTCGCGCATTTCCTGGGACCGCAGCATGGCGAGGAAATCCTCGCGCCGCGCCCATTGCGAGTAATTGGCGATCCTCGTGTGCGCGTCATTCACATGGAGCCCCGCGCCGAGAAACCCCGGCTGGTGCCGGATGAAATTCTCGTAGGCGTCGCGCAGTTCGTCGAGCAGGTCCTGGCAGGTGCCGGGCGTCATTTCGAATGTGGTAATGACCGTTTGCACCGCGGTGTCGCGCGAGATGGTCGGCATGGTCGATCCTCCGTTAACGGCGCGACAGTAGCAGCTTCGCGCGGGGAGTTCATCCGGATCGATTAGGCCGCCGTTAACCCTGCCCGCGTTTCCTCGCTCCGATGATGCGGAGGCGGAGATGCGCGCGGTACTGTTGGGCCTGATCCTGCTCTTCTTCGCCGGGGCGGCCGTCGCCGGCGCATGGCCGCGGGGCCGGGGCGAAGCCTTCCTCTCCTTCAGCCAGTCCGTTTCCTCCGGCACACCGGCGCTTCTCGCGCCCGATCTCAGCTTTCGCTCCCAGACATCCGTTTACGCCGAGTACGGGCTGACGGAGCGACTGACGCTCGGTTTCGACGGCGCCTATGGCTGGGGGCCGGAGGCGGATCTCTGGACCGGCCTCGCCTTCGCGCGCTGGCCTCTCGCCGAGACCGCGGCCGGGGACAGGTTCGCGGTCGATGTCGGTCTCGGGCGCCGCGTCGATTCGGAAGATGGCTCGGATACGCGCGCCCGGCTCGGCCTCGCCTGGGGGCGGGGGTTCGAGATCACCTGGGGGCAGGGCTGGATGGGCGTCGAAAGCTCGGCCGAGCGGCTGATCCCGGCGAACGACAGTCTCTACAAGGCCGATTTCACCATCGGGCTGAAGCCGGACGACGACTGGATGCTGATCTTCCAGGTGCAGGGCGGGCTCTATCCGAAGGCCGATCCGCTGGTCCGGATCGCGCCCTCCCTGGTGCGAAGGCTCGGCAGGCACGTCCACGCGCAACTCGGTGTCGACACCACGGTGACGGGCGAGCGCTCCTATGGCGTGAAGCTCTCGACCTGGCTCAGTTTCTGACGCGGGCCGCTCAGGCGCTGCCTTCGGCGGCGGCGCGGACCTGGATCGCATGAACGACCCAGCGGTCGCCGTCGCGCACCATCTGCCAGTCGATGAGATGCAGGCCCCCCGCCGCGTCGGGCATCACCGTCGATTGCAACCGCTGCCGCCCGGCTTCGGAGACCCCGGCGAAGGTGAGCGTGCCGCCGGTCACGAGCACCGGATGCTCGGCCGCGACCGCCGCGGCGAAACGGCGGCTTCCGCCGCTGGCCCGCCGCGTCCGTGGCGAGATCAGCCCGTCGGCGGCCGCGGCGTCGCCCACGCGGATCGCGCGCGCCAGTCCGGTGATCGCCGCGCGGATCTCCTCGGTCTCGTCCTTCCCGGATCGCGGTCCGCCCGTGAAGAATGCCCGCAATGCCCGCGGGAGCATGGCCCAATCTCCCCTTGCCGGAGCCGGTCGGAGAGATGAGACGCGCCCCGCGGCGCGTCTGTCAACCCGCGAGATCGTGCGGCGCCGTCTCCCGTGATCAGGCGTGATCAGGCCGCGAGTTCCCCCTCGAGCGCCGCGTTGATCAGGGTGATCGTCTCGTCGATGCCATAGAGCGCGATGAACCCGCCGAACCGCGGCCCCTGCGTCGCGCCGAGCAGCACCTCGTAAAGCGTTCCGAACCAGGCGCGGAGCGGGTCATAGCCGTGTGTCTTGCCGACCTCGAACACCATGTCCTGAAGCGCCCCCGCCTCCACTGGGCCGTCCCAGGCGGCAAGCCGGTCACGCAGGTCGGTGAGGGCAGCGACATCGCGGTCGTCGGGCGCGCGATAGACCTTCGCGGGCTTCACGAAATCCTCGAAGTAGCGCACCGCGAAGCCGGCCGCCTTGTCGAGCGTCGGATTGCTCTCCGGCGTCGCCTCGGGCGCGTAGCGGCGGATGAAACCCCAGAGCTGGTCCTTGTCATGCGCGTTCGCAGCGCTTGCGAGATTGAGCAGCATCGTGAAGGGCACGACCATGTCATCCGCCGGCGGGCGCCCGTGGTGGATGTGCCAGACCGGATTGGCGACCTGCTGGGCAACGTCCTGACCTGAATAGGCGCGGAGCTGCTGGTGGTATTCGTCCACCGCCTTCGGGATCACGTCGAAATACATCCGCTTCGCGGTCTTCGGCTTGCCGAACATGAAATAGCCGAGGCTCTCGGTCGAGGCGTAGGTCAGCCATTCGTCGATGGTGAGCCCGTTGCCCTTCGACTTCGAGATCTTCTCGCCCGCTTCGCCGAGGAAGAGCTCATAGACGAAATGCTCCGGCTTCGTGCCGCCGAGCACCTCGCAGATCCCGTCGTAGATCGGCGTATTGGTCGAGTGATCCTTGCCGTACATCTCGAAATCGACGCCGAGCGCGGCCCAGCGGGCGCCGAAATCGGGCTTCCACTGCAGCTTCACATTGCCGCCGGTAACGGGAAGCGTGGTCTCCGTCCCGTCCTCGTCGTCGAAGGTGATCGTGCCATCCGCGGCGTTCACGTCCTTCAGCGGCACGTAGAGCACCCGGCCGGTCGTCGGCGAGATCGGCAGGAAGATCGAATAGGTCTTCTGACGCTCCTCGCGCAGGCTCGCGAGCATGATTTCCATGATCGCGTCATACCGCTCCGCCGCGCGGCGCAGCACGGTGTCGAACTGGCCCGAACGATAGAACTCCGTCGCCGAGACGAAATCGTACTGGAAGCCGAAGGTGTCGAGGAACCGGCGCAGCATCGCGTTGTTGTGGTGCCCGAAGCTCTCGAATTCGCCGAACGGGTCGGGGACCGAGGTCAGCGGCCGCTGCAGGTTCTCGCGCAGCATCTCCTGGTTCGGCACGTTCTCCGGCACCTTCCGCATCCCGTCGAGATCGTCGGAGAAGCAGATGAGCCGGGTCGGAATGTCGGAGATCGCCTCGAAGGCGCGGCGGATCATGGTCGTGCGCGCGACCTCGCCGAAGGTGCCGATATGCGGCAGCCCACTCGGCCCGTAGCCGGTCTCGAAGAGCACATAACCCTTCTCGGGCGGCGCCTTCTCGTAGCGTTTCACGAGCTTGCGCGCCTCCTCGAACGGCCAGGCCTTCGATGTCAGGGCGGCTTCGCGCAACGCAGTCATGGGATCGGTCCTCAAGCGGGGATCGGGTGGCAGGAAGCGCCTCCTATGCGGAAACGGGCGGCTCGGGTCAAGGGAAGGGGCGTGTCCGGAGCCGCGCCGGTGGGGCGGGCCGGCCCGTTTGAAACCGTCCCGCGGCCGGCTTCTTTGTCGGACCTCTCCGCCGGGGTTGGCTCGCCGGGCCTTGTCGGCGCGGCGTCACCCTCGGTATACCCGACGCGAATTCGACATCCGGGGCGCGACATGGCAAGCGACTTTCCCACTCCCTCCTTCTCGGCGCAGGACGCGCTCGTGGCCGTCATGATCGGCGTCTCGGCCTCGGACGAGAACATGACGACGCTGGAACTCTTGTCGATCAGCCGCATGGTCGACACCTTGCCGGTCTTCGAAGGCTATGACCGCGACCGCATCCGGCTCGTCAGCCAGACCGTCTTCGACCTCTTCGCCGAGGAGGACGGGCTCGAGGCGCTCTTCGGGCTGGTGCGCGACGCCCTGCCGCATGCGCTGCAGGAGACGGCCTATGCGCTGGCCTGCGACGTGATCGCGGCGGATCTGCATCCGTTCCAGGCCGAGTTGCGTTTCCTGCTCGAACTGCGCGAGGAGATGAACATCGACCTGCTGCAGGCGGCCGCGATCGAACACGGGAGCCGCGCGCGGCACCGCCGCCTGCCCGCCATCGAGGGCTGACAAGCCGAATCCGGGTCTGTCCCGGTGGAGTGGTCCTGCCGGAGCGGCTCTATTCGAGCGGCTCCGCAGGGAAACCGATCACGCGGCGGCTCCGCCAGGTCCCGTCCGCCTCGCGCGCGAGAATGTCGAGCCGGCGCTCCTGGCTGGTCGAGACGGCGCCCGCGTTCTCGACGCCGAGCGTCCAGATCGTCCGTACCGCGGCGAAGTCGCCGGAGGGAGCGAGCAGAATTTCCTCGATCTCGGCGGCGTAGGTGACGTCGCGCGCCGGATCGCTCAGCGCCTCGCCGATCCGGGCGCAGGCGACCGTCTTGTCGGCGTCGGGCAGGCCCGGCCAGACGGCCACGAGGTCTTCGGCATAGGTCTGGCAGACAGAGGTCGCGTCGCGGCGGTTGAACGCCTCCGCCCAGGTGTCGAACTGGGCGCGGATCTCCGCCTCGGGACCCTCGGCGCGCGCGGCCGGGCTCGTGAGGATGAGCGCGGCCGCTGAGAGCGCGCGTGCGAGCGCGGCCCGCGTGACTGGTTTCGGCATGTTCATCCTCCGTAAAGCGTTGCCCAGCGGCGGAGCAGCGCCTGTTCCTGCTCACGGGCCCGGCGAGCCCAGGCTTTCGCGCCGGGCGGGTTGTCGCGCTCGGCGGCCGGGATTCGCGATCGCGCGGCGGGATCGGCGGCGAAGATGGCGAAGGCGAGCCGCCGGTCGCCGATCGTGAGGTAGCCCGCGAGCGCGCTGACGAAATCGAGCGTGCCGGTCTTGCAGAGCAGGCGCGCGCGGCTCGGCAGGAACCCGGGGTTGTCGGGCGAGGCGCCGATCCTCCTCTCGCGCAGCAGTCCCGCGAGGGGGCGGTGGGCGCGGGCGAGAACCCTGAGCATCTCGCCCGGTGCGATCCGGGTCGCATCGGTCAGCCCCGAATGATTGACGATCGACGCCCGCTCCAGTCCCAGATGTCCGCGTGCCCAGTCGCGCATCGCCGCGCCCGACCGGGCGAGGTCTCCGGGCGCCGCGCCCCGCGCCTGACTCGCGCGGAGGCCGAGCGCCTCGGCGGTGAGGTTGGTCGAGTGGAAGAGCATGTTCCGCACGAGATCAACGGCGGTGTCCGAGAGATGCTCCGCCACCACGGAGCCCGAGGTTCCGGGCGGGACAGTGCCGGAGGGCGCGGGTGGCCCAAGTCCCGCGCCGCCGAGCAGCGCGGAGAAGGCGCTCGCCGCGTAGGGCGCGGGGTCGCGGACCGGGAGCCAGATGCTGCCCTCGCCGCCGAGGTCGCCGCGCGGGATCTGCCAGACCTCGCCCGAGGCGCCAGTCGTGAGCCTGGGGCGCGCGCGGTCGGTTGGCGTGACCCGCGGCACCGTCACGGGCGCGGTGAAACGTTCGCCGGGGGCGGTGACCCGAAGCCGCCCGCCCGACCAGCTGAACCGCGCGCGGTTGTAGTTGAGGTTCAGCCCCGAGATCGCCGGGTTGTAGGCCGCGAGCGGCGGCTGGTCGCGGTCGATCATCCCGATGGCCGGAAGCGCGCCGCTCGCCGTCCAGAGCCGCCGCGGGCGCTGTCCGCTCCGCGCCACCTCCCCGGCGAGATCGCCGAGTGCGTCGGTATCGAGCCCCGGGTCGCCGTCGCCGATCAGGACGAGGTCGCCGCCCGCCATGATCACCCGGGTCCGGAACCGGTAGTCTCCTCCGAGCGCATCGAGAGTGTAGAGCGCCGTCAGGATCTTGACGACGGAGGCGGGCGGAAACTGGTCGTTCGCGCGGTGGGATTCGAGCAACGCGCCCCGGTTCAGGTCCGTGCCGAGATCCATGACGGCGAAGCCGCTGCCTCGGCCGAGCCCCGAGCGCGCGAAGATCGCGCCGATGTCCTCGGCACCCGTCGCCGCGCGCGCGCGGGATGGCATCGACGCGGGTAGCAACGCGCTGGCCCCCGCACCCGCCAGCCCCGCCAGGATCTCCCGGCGGGACGGGTCGGAACGTCGCGCTCGGCGCGGGGGCAACCGAGGTCTCAGCAGGCGCCTTCGATCAGCGCGCCGCCATCCGCGTCGAAGCCGGTCAGGCTGAAGCGGCAGCCGTCGACTTCCTGCTCCTCGCCGACCGCGACGGTCGAACGCGTCTGACCATTGACCGCCACCGTGGCGGTGCCGTCCTCCGCGTTGACGGCGGAGACGAAGACGCGCAGCTTGTCGGGTGCGATCACGGCGGTCGAGCCCGGCTTCAGCCCGGCCTCGCCCGCGTCCGCCTCACCAGCTGCCGCCTCGCCCCCTTCGCCGCCGGCTCCAGCCCCGGCATCGGCTTCATCACCGCTCTCGGCGGTCGCCTCCGCGGCGGCGGCGCCCTCGCCAGCCGCCGGCGCGCCCGAGGCCGCGGCTCCGGCGGCCGCTCCGGCTCCCATTCCGGCCCCGAGCTTCGCCAGTTCCTCGCGCAGGCTGTCGATCTGGCTCTTTACCGCGTCGCTCACGCCCGAGCCGAGGTCACCGACCACGCCGGAAACGGATTCGCCGATCCCCTCGATCTGTGTCCCGAGGTTCGCGAGCGAGTCGTCCTGCCGCGTTCCGAGGTCGGCGAAGGCCGTTTCCATCCCGCCGAGCCTCGCGTCGAGGCCGTCGACCTTGCCGGTGATCGCATCGACCTTGCCCGCGACCTCCTCGACCCGCGTCGACAGCGCCTCGGCCTGCGCCGTCGCCTCTTCGGCCTCGCCGCCCCCGGAACCGCCCATCGAATAGCCGATGAGAATACCGACGAGCAGCGCCCCCGCGCCAACCATGACGGATTTGTTCATATCCACGTCCGATGCCTCCCTGTGATGTCCGCCCGGCCTTTTCCACCCCGGCGGGTCGGTTCGGGCGGCAGGTTAGCCAGCCGCGAGAGACCTGTCCAATGCCACGCGCGTGTTTCCGGGCCGAACGCGCAAAGCGGTAAATCTACCGCCGGTCCGGTGGCTTTTCCGGGGACATGAGCCCGCTCAGGACCTGGCCCGGGATGGCATCGGCGGCGTAGGCGAAGGTGCCATTGTCCCGTACCTCCTCTGCGGCGCGGCGCAGCGCGCCGAAGGCCGCGCGTGCGAAGGAGCCGCCGACGCTGATCCGGCGGACGCCGGCGGCGGCGAGGTCGGCCACGGAATGGCCCGGACCCGACAGGCCCATCACCACGTTGACGGGCTTGTCGACCGCGCCGCAAACCGCCCGGATCGCGTCGAGATCGGGGAGGCCGGGCGCGAAGAGCACATCCGCGCCCGCCGCCGAGAAGGCCTGGAGCCGCCGGATCGTGTCGTCGAGATCGGGCCGGCCCCAGAGAAAGTTCTCGGCCCGCGCGGTCAGCAGGAAGGGCAGGTCGTGCGCCGCCTCAGCCGCCGCGGCGACGCGCTCGACGGCGAGGGAAAAGTCGTGGATCGGCGCCCCGGCGTCGCCGGTCGCATCCTCGATCGACCCGCCGGCGAGCCCGGTCCCGATCGCCATCCGGATCGTCTCGGCGCAGGTCTCCGGCGCCACGTCGAACCCGTCTTCGAGATCGGCCGAGACCGGAAGCCCGGTCGCGCCCAGGATCTCGGCGGCGTTCGCGAGCACCTCGGCCCGCGAGAGCCCGGCGAAGGAATCGCGCTTGCCCTTCGAGAAGGCATAGCCCGCGCTGGTCGTCGCGAGCGCCTCGAAGCCGAGGCTCGCGATCAGCCGCGCCGAACCCGCGTCCCAGACGTTGGGAATGACGAAGGCACCCGCCCGCGCGTGCAGTGCCCTGAAGACTTCGAATCGCTCAGTCTGATCCATCGCTTCGCTCCCTCCGCCCGAGAAGCCTAAGCCATGAAGAACAAAAACGGAACATGAATCTCAGCGGCGCCAGCTCCCCCGACGGCGCAACTCGGTCGAGGACAGATCGACCATCGGCCCGGCGACGAGCACCCAGGCCGGCGGGTCGCGCAGGGCGAGCGCCGCCGCCTGCTCCTCGGGCAGGCGCCAGCGCGCGAAGCGCCGCGCGGCGGGCGAGAGGCCGGCGCGCAACTGCTCGCCCGGCCGCCCCAGCACCCCGACCGGCACCGTCGCGAGGATATCCTCCCAGCGGTCCCAGCGGTGAAAGCTCCGCAGATTGTCCGCGCCCATCAGCCAGACGAAGCGGACACCCGGATAGGCGCGCTTGAGCGCCGTCAGCGTCGCCTGGGTGTAGCGGGTGCCGAAGCGCGCCTCGATATCGGTGACGACGATCCTCGGATCGGTGGCGAGCGCGCGGCAGGCTTCGAGCCGGCGCGGCATGTCGGCGGGCGCGTCGCGTTTCAAGGGATTGCCGGGGCTCACCACCCACCAGACCCGGTCGAGGTGGAACGACTTCAGCGCCCAATGCGAGATATGCAAATGCCCCGCATGCGGCGGATCGAAGGACCCGCCCAGCAGACCGACCCTGAGCCCCGGGGGTGCGACGGGGAAACCGAGCATCCGCCCCTCCCGTGACGGTTTCGTGATTGTCGAGCTATCACGGGCCGGGGAGGCGATTGTCAATGCTCCCGCGGCGCGGGGGGAAATCCGTTTGACAAATCGGTGAGCGAGTCTCCACGGTCCCTTGCCAGCATCCCGCCAGCTCCGCGTCAGGTTCACAACGGAGATTCGGGTTGATCTGGAGAAATCGGGTTTGCGCGGCGTTCGTCGCCGCGACCGGGGCGAATGCCGTGGCGGCGCAGGACGATGGCCAGGCGATCGTCCTGCCAACGATCAACGTGGATGCGAGCCTGGCAGGGCTCGCGACCGGACCCACGGATTTCGTCGCGACCGAGAGTGGCACGGCCGGCAAGCTCGCGGTTCCGCTCGTCGAGACCTCCGCCTCGGTGAGCGTGGTCGGCGCGAACGAGATCGCCGAGCGTGGCGGTGCGAAAAACATCGGCGACGCCATCGCCTATACCCCGGGGATCTGGGTCGATCCCTCGTTCAACCTGACCAGCGACAGCGGCTTCACGATCCGCGGCTTCGGCAGCTGGGGCGCGAACTACCTCGACGGTCTGCGGATCGGAACCGGCGAGACCCGCACGGGTGGCCAGCCCGCGATCGAGCCCTATGGCATGGAGCGCATCGAGGTGCTGCGCGGGCCGGCGTCGGTGCTCTACGGCATGGTCGTGCCGGGCGGGCTCGTCAATACCGTCAGCAAGCGGCCCACTTTCTCGAACGATCGCGAGGTCATGGTGAGCTACGGCTCCTACGACCAGCTGCGAGGCGCCTTCGACCTCAACGGGGTCATCGGTGACGGCTCGTCCCTCGGATGGCGGCTGGTCTCTTTCGGGCAGACGTCGAACACCCAGATGGATCAGGTCGACGACGACCGGGCCTATCTTGCCCCGAGCCTGACCTGGAACATCGACGAGGACACGAGCCTGACGGTTCTCGCCTACTGGCGGCGGCTACGCGGCCAGGAATGGGCGAACGAGGCCCCGGCCGAGGCGCTGGAGACGGTACCGGTCAGCTTCAATCCGGGGGAGCCGGGCTTCGACCGGCGCGATTCCGACCAGTACGCCCTCGGCTACGAATTCTCGCACGCGTTCAACGACCGGCTCCGCCTCGTCCAGAACGCGCGCATTTTCCGAATGGATGTCGACTATCAGCAGGTCTTTGCCTGGTTAGGTCTGACAGGCAATCCGGAGCGGCCACTTGAGGTCGCCCGCGAAGGCCACCGGCAGGAGCAGACCGTCGATCTCCTCGCGGTGGACACCCGTCTGGTGGGGAGTTTCGCGACCGGCGCGCTGTCCCACGAGGCGTTCCTCGGCTTCGACTACAACAGGACGCGCGCGGAAACCTCGGTCGAATGGGCCACCGTGCCGCCGATCGATTTCGCCGATCCGGTCCGCGACATTTCGTTCGGGCCCTGGGAGGCCCAGGAAACCTTCGACAGCTGGAAGGAGGAACTGGGGATCTACGCGCAGGACCGCATCTCCGCCGGCCCGTGGCGGATCACGGTGGGCGGCCGCTGGACCGACGCGCGGACCGGAGAGGATGGCGACTTCGAAGAGTTCAACTTCAGTCAGGTCGATCGCGCATTCATCGCCAACGCCGGCGTCCTCTATCTGACCGAGGCCGGCCTCGCTCCCTATGTCAGCTTCGCTCAGTCCTTTCAGCCAGAGGCGGGCACGGACTGGCAGGGCGATCCGTTCGAGCCGACCCGCGGCGAGCAGTTCGAGGCGGGTCTGAAGTATCAGCCCCCGGGCCGCGATGCCCTGCTGACCGTCTCCGCCTTCCAGATCAGGCAGGAGAACCTTACCACGACTGATCCGGAGCATCCGGATTTCTCCCGCCAGACCGGTGAGGTCCGGATGCGCGGCGCGGAGCTCGAGGGCCGGGCCGCGATAGGGCCGGTCGATATCTCCCTCGCCTACACCTACCTCGACTCCGAGGTCACCGAATCGGAGGATGGCTACGAGGGCAACGATTATCCGAACACGCCCACGAATGTCGCCTCCCTCTGGGTCGACTACCGCCCGGAGACCGGACGCCTCGCCGGGATCCGCCTCGGCGCGGGTCTGCGCTACAGCGGCGGCGCCTGGGGCGACGACGACAACACCGTCTGGAACGACGAGCAACTCGTCGCGGATCTCGCCGCCGGCTATGATCTCGGACGGCTGCGGGCGGAATGGGCCGGTGTCACGCTCGACCTCAACGCGAACAATCTCGGCGCGGGCGATGACATGCACTGCTCGGGCTGGGGTTGCTACTACGTGGCCCAGCCGACCGCGAGCGCCAGTTTGACATATCGCTGGTAGGGCCGGGCGGGGCGGCGGCGCGCCCGCTGCGGACCGTTCCGCGCCCGGCGGTTCGCGATACCGACCGATTGCCGGGCGATGCGAGCGGGATCGGCTCGATCAGCGCGATTTCTTCTGGCCCTTGCCCCGCTTCGCGCGCGTGCCGCCCTTGCCCGCCTTCGAGCGCGGGATGGCGATGTCGACCTCCGCCTCGATCGCGGATTGCCGCGCCAGCGGATCGTCGGCGACCGCGAGTTCCACCGCCTCGAGCCGCTTGATCTCGTCGCGCATCCGCGCCGCCTCCTCGAATTCGAGGTTCTCCGCCGCCTTCAGCATCGCCTTGCGCAATCCGTCGAGATGGGCGGCGAGATTGGCGCCGATGAGCGGCGTCTCGACCTTCGTGGTGATCCGCGACTGGTCGGTGTCGGCCGGGAACAGCCCCTGCAGCACGTCGGCCACGTTCTTGCGCACCGTCGCGGGGGTGATGCCGTGCTCCGCGTTATAGGCGACCTGCTTCTCGCGGCGCCGGTTGGTCTCGGCGATCGCCCGCTCCATCGAGCCGGTGATCCCGTCGGCGTACATGATGACCCGGCCGTCGACGTTGCGCGCCGCGCGGCCGATCGTCTGGATGAGCGAGGTCTCCGAGCGCAGGAATCCCTCCTTGTCGGCGTCGAGGATCGCGACCAGCGCGCATTCGGGAATGTCGAGCCCTTCGCGCAGCAGGTTGATCCCCACCAGCACGTCGAAGGCGCCGAGGCGCAGGTCGCGCAGGATCTCGATCCGCTCCAACGTGTCGATGTCGGAATGCATGTAACGCACCCGGATGCCCTGTTCGTGCAGGTATTCGGTCAGGTCCTCTGCCATTCGCTTGGTCAGGACCGTGACGAGCGCGCGGTTGCCATCCGCCGCCACCCGGCGCAGCTCGTCAAGCAGGTCGTCGACCTGCGCCGAGACTGGCCGGATCTCCACCGGCGGGTCGAGCAGGCCGGTCGGCCGGATCACCTGTTCGGCGAAGACCCCGCCCGCCTGTTCGATCTCCCAGGCCGAGGGCGTCGCCGAGACGAAGATCGACCGCGGCCGCATCGCATCCCATTCCTCGAACTTCAACGGACGGTTATCCATGCAGGAGGGCAGCCGGAACCCGTGTTCGGCCAGCGTGAACTTGCGCCGGTAGTCGCCCCGGTACATGCCGCCGATCTGCGGCACCGTCACATGGCTCTCGTCGGCGAAGACGATCGCATTGTCGGGGATGTATTCGAAGAGGGTGGGGGGCGGCTCGCCCGGCTTCCGGCCGGTCAGATAGCGCGAGTAATTCTCGATCCCGTTGCAGACGCCGGTCGCCTCCAGCATCTCGAGATCGAAGTTCGTCCGCTGCTCCAGCCGCTGCGCCTCCAGAAGCTTGCCTTCGGACACGAACTGGTCGAGGCGCTGGCGAAGCTCGGTCTTGATCGCCTTGATCGCCTGATTGAGCGTGGGCCGCGGCGTCACGTAATGCGAATTGGCGTAGACCCGCGCGCTCCTGAGCGCCGCCGTCTTCTCCCCGGTCAGCGGATCGAATTCGTGCAAGGATTCGAGTTCGTCGCCGAAGAAGGAGAACCGCCAGGCGCGGTCTTCCATATGCGCGGGCCAGAGTTCGAGCAGATCGCCGCGTACCCGGAAGCCGCCGCGGGAAAAGGCGGCGTCGTTGCGGCGGTACTGCTGCGCGATCAGGTCGGCGATGACCTGGCGCTGGTCATAGGGCTGGCCCGCGATCAGGTCCTGCGTCATCGCGCCATAGGTCTCCGCTGAACCGATGCCGTAGATGCAGGAGACCGAGGCCACGATGATCACGTCGTCGCGCTCCAGAAGCGCCCGGGTCGCGGCATGGCGCATCCGGTCGATCTGGTCGTTGATCTGGCTTTCCTTCTCGATATAGGTATCCGAGCGCGGCACATAGGCCTCGGGCTGGTAATAATCGTAGTACGACACGAAATACTCCACCGAATTGTTCGGGAAGAATCCCTTGAACTCGCCGTAGAGTTGCGCCGCCAGCGTCTTGTTCGGTGCGAGAACGATCGCCGGCCGCTGCGTCGCCTCGATGATCTTCGCTGCGGTGAAGGTCTTGCCGGTGCCGGTCGCGCCGAGCAGCACCTGATTTCGTTCGCCCGCGGCGATTCCCTCGACCAGTTCCGCGATCGCCGATGGCTGATCGCCCGCCGGCGAGAACTCGGATTCGAGGACGAACCGCTTGCCGCCTTCGAGTTTCGCGCGCTTCGGGTCCGAGGCGGGAACGGTCAGCATGTCGACGAGGGGCATCGCGCTTGGTCCGGTGGTTCGAGGAACGGCTCGGGAGTCGATTGAGCAACATGGGCGATCCCGGGCGAAGTGCAAGGCCAGATGGGTCGGGCGCCGGTGTCGCGCCGGGTCCGGGCCACATCCGCACGCGGTCCACGCGCGTTCCGGGCGCCCGGATGCCTCCGCCTCCGGTCGATGCCGAAAATTTTCACTAAACCCTTGCGTGTATTTCGCCTGCGTTGTAGAAGGATTCTGCAAGCAGCAAAGTGGTCGCCGCCCGGGTGCGCATACCCACCCCACCCCTCGCTCCCTCGCAGCCGGACGGCGACCCGCTTGCAGTTTCCTCCCCGAACGACCGGCGCAGGACCTTCGAAGAGGTCAGGGCCTGGTCAGGCGGCCAGGGGTTGCGACTCGACGTGGGTACTCGGTGACGCGCGCAAGCCGGCCGGGCCGCGGATCAATATGCCTCCGAGATGATCTGGGCGAACTCGGCCTGCGCATCCTCGACGGACATCGACTCGTCGGCGAGGAAAGTGGTCGCGAGGTCGATGAGCGATGCCTGCGTGTCAGGCGTGATGTACTGCTCCACCCCGGGGATCGTCTTGCCCGCCGCCAGGATTTCCAGCCCCTTCTTCATGCAATCGCTGATCAGGGACATATCGAGGTCGCTTCGTACTGGCAGCGAGCCCTTCTTCAGGTTGAAGGCCACCTGCGTCTCGGGACTGATCATCACCGAGGCGAGCTTCATCTGTGCCTCGAGCGCCGCTTCGTCGTCGAGCAGCGGAAAGTAGAAGGCGTTGCCGCTGGTCGAGACGATATCCTGCTGCCCGAGCCCCGGCAGGCACTGATAGTCCTTGCCCGCCTCGAGCCCGGCCGTCTGGAATTCGGCCTGCGCCCAGTCGCCCATGATCTGGCCGCCGGCCTGCCCGGTGATGACCAGGTTCGTCGCCTCGTTCCAGTCCTGCGCCCGTGACCGCGCGCCGAGCCTTCGCACGTCGGCCAGTGCCTCGAAGACGGCGGTGACTTCCGGGCCTTCCGCGAGCTCGGCGTCCTTGTCGCCGTAGACCGAGTTGTAGAGTTCGGGACCACCGACCGACGCCATCACGACGTTGAGGACGAGGAGCGACTGCCAGGGCTGGCGCCCGAGAGCAAGCGGCATGATCCTGGCTTCCTCGAGCGCGGGTGCCGCCTGAACGAACTCCGCCCAGTTCGTCGGCACCGGCACGCCCGCGGTCTCGAACGCCTTGTTCGACAGGAAGAGCCAGTGCTGCGAGTGGATGTTCGTGGGGACGCAGTAGATCTTGCCGTCGACGGTGCAGGCGCCGAGGAGAGACGCAGGCTGGACGACATCCTTCCAACCCCCTTCCTCCGCGACCGGCGTCAGGTCCTGCATCAGCCCCGCCTCGATCAGTTCCTCCGCCTGCCGCCCGTGAACCAGCACGGTCGCGCCCATGGGGCTGCCGCCGCTGATCCGGCTGATGATCACGGGCAGCGCCGTGGTGCCGCCGCCGGCGATGGCCGCGTCGACCCACTTGTTCCCGGTCGCATCGAACGCCTTCGCCATCTCGGCGACCGCCGCCGCCTCGCCCGCGGAAGTCCACCAGTGCGTGACCTCGAGATCCGTCGCGTTCGCGGACCCGAGCGAGAGGCCGATGACCGCGCTGCTCGCAAGAAGCGCCCCGAGGTGTTTCATGGGTCCGATTCCTCCCGTTTTCTCAATAGGAACGCCGACCCCGGGCCTGGTCGGGGCACGGCATCCGCCAATACCGGTCGCCCGCGCGCGGTGACGGTTCTCCCGGGAGATCCTGGCCGCGGTCCGGCATGGGTGTCAAACGACATCGGCAAGCGGGCGAGATGCGACAGCGGGAAGCGGACCCGCTCTCGGCTACATGCGGTTTCAGAGTTCCGTGGCCGCGCGGCTCGTGCCGCGCCAGGGGCCCCAAGCGCGGCTTCCTACAGCAAGCCCTGGGACATGATCGTTTCTCCTCCCCCTCGCATCCATTGCGAGCAAGCGCGCAAGGCCCGGCGAAGGGCGTGGCCACGGCGCCGCTTGATCCCGGCGCGTGGATTGGCCATAACAATCGCGGTTGTTTCCTGGGAGATGTCGATGGTTGCGAGGATCTACCGGCCCGCGCGCAGCGCGATGCAATCTGGTACTGCGAAGACCCATGACTGGATCCTCGAATTCGCCCCCGCCGATGCCCGGGTCATCGACCCGCTGATGGGCTGGACGGGGTCCGATGACATGGACAGCCAGGTGACGCTCCGCTTCAAGACCAGCGCGGAAGCGGTGGCCTATGCGAAGAGCCACGGGCTGGCCTACCAGCTCTTCGAACCGAAGCAGCGCGCGCATGTCCTGCGGCAGAACGGCTACGGCGACAATTTCTCCGCGCAACGCCGCGCCCCCTGGACGCACTGAGGACCGCGCGGGCCCCGACCGGCCCGCGCGCCCGCGGCCCCTTAGCTCAACTGGATAGAGCAGCGGACGTCTAGGCGGCGGCTCTGCGCCGGAATAGGAGAGCGGAGCCAGCAGTTTAGGCGGGGAGGTTGATGTTGCGAACCGTTTTCCGAACCGCTATCAGGGAAGAACACGGCCCCGTAGCTCAACTGGATAGAGCNAGTTTAGGCGGGGAGGTTGATGTTGCGAACCGTTTTCCGAACCGCTATCAGGGAAGAACACGGCCCCGTAGCTCAACTGGATAGAGCACGGACCTTCTAAGTCTGGGGTTGGGGGTTCAAGTCCTCCCGGGGTCGCCATTAACCTCTATATCCTTGAACCTTCCGCAGAAGATGCACACTATGTTGTATCTCACGGTAAGGTAGAGGGCGCGGCGCATGTTGCTCAAATCTGTTCAAATCGACCATTTCAAGCACGTCCTTGATTCCACGCTCGTTGAAATACAGCCGGACATCACCTGTCTGGTGGGGAAGAATGAGAGCGGCAAGACCGCATTCCTTGACGCACTTCGCCGCCTCAAGCCAGCGCAGGGCAATGTCGAATTCAGCATTGGCAAGCACTACCCGGCTTGGCTGGAGAAGATGCACAAGCGCCAAGGGAAGAACCTTGAGCAATCAAAGCCCATTCAGGTCGTGTTTGAACTCAGCGATGCTGATGTTTCGTCGGTGGAGGCCGTCTTTGGCAAAGGCGTCCTGACTTCCCGAGTGTTCAGCCTCGCCCGCAGGTATGACAATCACTACAGCTACGGGTTTGAGGCTGACGAGGCGGTGGCTGTCACCAATGCGTCCGCCCTGATCGACCTGCCCAAGAAAGTCACCACTGCAATCGCTGCCGCCAAGACTTTCGTTGACCTCACGAAAGCGCTGACCGCCGCCGCAGAGAAGAATGGCGAAGATCAGCAAGTCCAGACTGCCTGCACCGCGCTGCAAGCGAAGATTTTGGAGATGATCCCTGCCGGCAGCAATTTCACAAGGTGCGTCTGGAAACTCCTGTTTGCACGTGTCCCGAAATTCTTCTTCTACTCAGACTATAGTCGACTGCCGGGCAAGGTTCGCATTCGTGAATTGCTTGAGGCCGATGCAGACAATCTTGATGAAGATGACCAGACCGCGCTGGCTCTGCTTAAGCTGGCCGGTAGCGATCAGGATTACCTTCTTGACCCTGACTATGAGACGCGGAAACGCGAGCTTGAAAACGTCGCCAACGCCATTTCACAAGACGTGCTCCACTATTGGACGACCAACACCGACTTGCGGGTGTTGATCGACATTTCGCAGGCGACGGAGAAGCGGGCGGATGGGCAACACGCCGTCCACGATGAAATGCATGTTCGGATGTATGACAATCGGCATATGCTTTCGCTTCCGTTCGATGAGCGCTCCTCTGGGTTTCAGTGGTTCTTCTCGTTCCTGACTGCATTCTCCCGTTATGAGTATGATGACACGCCGGTCATCATCTTGCTGGACGAACCCGCGCTGGGCCTACATGCAAAGGCGCAGAAGGATTTCCTCAGGTTCATTGAAGAGCGATTGGCGAAGCGATGTCAGGTGATCTACACGACCCATTCGCCCTTCATGATTCAGCCCGACCACCTTGAGCGGGCTCGCCTTGTTGAAGACAAGGGCCGGGAAACGGGTTCCGTCACGACTTCGGATGTTCTCACGACTGACCGCGACACGCTGTTCCCGCTGCAAGCCGCGCTGGGATACGACATTGCCCAGCATCTCTTCATTGCCAAAGACAATCTGGTGGTCGAGGGGCCGTCTGACTTCCTGTTCATGCAGTCCATCTCTGCCCGGCTTATTGAGGATGGGCGCGAGGGGCTGAACCCGCGTTGGTCCATCATGCCCTTGGGCGGCGCAGATGTGATCCCGGCTTTCGTCGCCCTATTGGGCAACCACCTTGATGTAACAGTCGTCGTGGATGCTCGCAAGGAAGGCCACCAGAAGCTGACAGCATTGGCTAAGGCCGGTTTCTTGGCGGAGAAGCGGATCATCACGATCGGCGAAATCGCCAACAGCAAGATGGCTGACATTGAGGACCTGTTTGCCAAAGACGACTATGTGGCGCTCTACAACGCAGCTTTCGGCAAAAAGGTCAAGGCCGCTGACCTGACGGGAACCGGCCCCATTGTTCAACAGATAGCCCGTGCGGAGGGTGTCGGGCGCTATGATCACAACGCCCCGGCGGAGGTTCTATTGAGAGAGCGGGCGAAGCGCGTTGCAGCCCTTTCGGCAGAGACGCTGGACGCATTCGAGGCCCTGTTCAAACGCATCAATGGGACGTTGGCGCAACAGTGAGCAAGCTCGGGGAAGCCGAGAGTGTCCTTCCGCGAACGGCTGACGAAGGCCGGGGCGATCAAGGCGCTGTTCGCGCGCTTCGACACGGCGATCCGCGGTGAACAGGCGACGCCACGGGTTCGAGCGAGCCTGTTCACGGGTACATCCCGATGGCGGGCCAGATCGTCGACGCGAGCCTGGTCTCGGCGCCGCGCCAGCGCAACACCGCCGCCGAGAAGGCGGAAATCAAGGCCGGGCGCGTCCCGCGCGAGTGGAAGGACAAGCCGGCGAAGCCGCGCCAGAAAGATCGCGACGCGCGCTGGACGCCGATCTTCGGCAAGGCACGGCTGCGCGAGGACGGGACGCGACACACCGACATCGCGATCCCGGTCTTCGGGTACAAAAGCCACGCCGGCATCGATCGGCGCCACGGCTTCATCCGGACCTGGGACGTCACGGACGCGAGCAGCCATGACGGCCGCATGTTGCGCCGGGGCTGCTCGACACCTCGAACACCGCCGCGACGGTCTGGGCCGACAGTGCTTATCGCTCGAAGGCGAACGAGGCCTTCCTCAAGAAGCATGGCTTCCGGAGTCAGGTCCACCATCGCAAGCCGAAGGGGCGCCCCATGGCGCCGCATATCCGGCGCGGCAACGCTGGCCGCTCAAAGGTGCGCGCCGCCGTAGAGCATGTCTTCGCGCGACAGAAGGGAGGGATGGGCCTCTTCGTCGTCAGGACCATCGGCGCCGCCCGGGCGAAGGTGAAGATCGGCATGGCCAACCTCGTCTACAACATCGGCCGCCTCGTTTGGCAGGAGCGCCGGCGCGGCCTCGCGTGAACCAAGGACACCGGCCCCGAGCCAATGAGCGCCGGCGAACAGGGTGGGTGGATTCCATCGCGAAGCGCAACGGCTCAAGCAAACCGGATCTGGACGTCCCTGCCAAGTTCGGAGAGGAACGCCTCGACCGGGGATGTGTA
>NZ_JBKQWU010000052.1:0-22506 GCF_047275745.1 Amaricoccus sp. W119
CGACCGCGCACACCATTTCGATCCATCCCGACCCTGAACGCAAACATGCGGCGCCACGATGCGACCGCAGAGAGAATCCTGGAGCCCGGCACGCATCAACGCTCCAATCGTGGCACCAGCGCTTGACCAACGCGATTAGAGAAGCATTGGGACAAGACTTCACGCCGCGCGACGCCCACTCGTTCGACAGCGCCTTCGTGAGCTGCATGACGCCCCCCTTGCTTGTCGCGTAGGCAGGCACGGTCAAGCCGCCAAAGAAGGACAGGAGTGACGCGACATTGATGATCTTCCCGCGCTGCCTCGTGAGCATGACGCGCCCCGCCATCTGGCAGAAATCGAACACCGCCGTGAAGTTGACCTCGAGAACGTCGGACCAGTCGGCGAGCGGGCGCCTCCGACGCGTGCCGTCTCTGAACGCCGGCTGCGTTGACGATGATCTCGAGGTCGGGCAGCACGCCGCCGTCCTCGCGCGTGCGCGCCTTGCCGAATCGCACTCTGTCCACCGGGCGTTCGTGTCCTTCCGCCGCGCCTTCGCCGGCGTCGGGCCAGATCTCGGCCGCGCTCTCGCCGGCCTTGATCCGGCGATTCTCAGCCTCGGTATTTCGCTGCTTGGGCGCGGCGACGAGTGCGCTGTCGACGGTCTGCCCGGACGTTGCGATGTTGCCAGCCTTCCGGAGTGCCGCGCCGAACCGGCTGAACAGGCCCTCGATCGCGCCGACCTTCGTGAGGCGTTCCCTGAAGGACCAAATCGTCTTCGCGTCGGGCACCCGGTCGTGCAGCCTGAGACCCAGGGACTGCATGAAGGCCGGAGATTAGGAACTCGGCGCGGCCGTCGCTGAGAATGTGCCGCGCCTGGATGATCAGGATCTTCAGCATCATGAGGGGATCGCAGGGTGGGCGGTCGCCCTTGGTTCCAACTGAATGGTTCAGCGCCGCTCGCCTCGAGCTCGGCCGAAACATCTTGAAATCCACCGCCTCTGCGAAAGCCTTGGGCCGATCGCCAAGATCGCTCAGCCGCCTCATCCGGTCGTCGAAGTCAAAGAACCCAGGCTGCCTCGCCATGCCGATCTCCCGAGCAGATCCCTGACCGAAAGCGAATCAGCGAACCGTCCCGAGAGCGGGGTGTTTCGAGGTACTCAGCTGTCGCGTTCCTGTTATCACCGGCCTTTCACGGGGGTCGCGTTCGGACTATGCTCCCGCTTTCATCCGGCCACTGGCGGACCTGGGCGGACGGGAGATCGGGATGCGCCTGCTGCTGCTCGAGGATGCGGAGGACGTGGCGGAGGCGGTCGCCCGGAGCTTTTCGCGCCGGGGCGACGCGGTCGATCACGCGGGCACGGTCGCGGACGCGCTGGATCTGATCGCCGTTCAGGCCTATGACGTGGCGATCCTCGACATCGAACTGCCCGACGGCAGCGGGACGGATGTGCTGCGCGCGCTGCGCGACGCGGGGACGGCGACCCATGTACTGATGCTGACGGCGCGAACCAAGGTCGACGACCGCGTCTCGGCGCTCGACGGGGGCGCCGACGACTATCTCGTCAAGCCCTTCGACCTGCGCGAGCTTCAGGCGCGGGTGCGCGCGCTCATCCGCCGGGTCGGCGAGACCAAATCCTCGGTGGTCGAGTTCGGCGATATCGTCTTCGACCCGAGACAATGCGCCGTACAGGTCCAGGGCGCGGCGGTGCCGCTCACGAGACGCGAGTTCAGCCTGCTCGAGATCATGCTCGCCGAACGCGGACGGGTGATCCCGAAGGACCGGATCTTCGAGCGGATGTTCTCCTTCAACGACGAGGAGGTCGGGGTCAACGCGGTCGAGACCTATATCGCGCGCCTCCGCCGCAAGCTCGAAGGCAGCCAGGTGTCGATCCGGACCCTGCGCGGCCTCGGATACCAGCTCGTTGCGGAGCGGTGAGGAGAGCGCGGAGCGCGCGGTCTCACAGGGGTCGATCGCCGCGCGCCTCGGCCTCGTCCTCGCCCTCCTGCTCGCGATCGGCGCGGGCCTGATCGCGACGCTCGCCTTCGCCTATGGCCGGGACGCCGCGCAGCAGGCCTACGACCGGCTGCTCCTCGGCGCCGCGCGGCAGATCGCCGACGCGGCGGCGCCGCTCGACGGCCGGGTCGTCGTGGACCTGCCGCACAGCGCCTTCGAACTGCTCGCGCTCTCGCCCGATGACCGGGTGGTCTATGCCGTCTTCGGCCCCGACGGGCGCATCGCGACCGGCTACGACCTGCCCCGGCCCGAGCAGGCGGCGGAGGGGTTCCACAATGGCGAGATCACGGGGGAGAAGGCGCGGTTCGCGGTCTCGCCCCGGCTCTTCGCGGAGCGTGATTTCTCCGGCCCCGTGACGGTCGTGGTCGGCCAGACCACCCGCGCCCGCGACGCGCTCGCCCGCCAGATCACCGAGCGGGCGCTCGTCATCATGGGGCTCGCGGCGCTCTTCATGGTCCTGCTCGCGATCTTCGCGACCCGCTCGGCGCTCGACCCGTTGACCCGGATCGGCCGGGAGATCGCCGGGCGCAGACCGACCGACCTCACGCCGATCACGACGCCGGTCCCGCGCGAGATCGCGCGGCTCGTGGGTGCGATGAACCGGTTCATGGCCCGGCTCGCCCGACAGGCCGAGGCGACGGGCACGATCATCGCCGATGCCTCGCACCAGCTTCGCACGCCGATCGCCGCGCTGCGCGCCCAGGCCGAACTGGCGGCGGAGGAATCCGACCCGGAGCGGACGCGCGCGATCATCGGCCGCATCCACGACCGCTCGGTCACGCTCAGCCGGCTGACCGACCAGATGCTGAGCCGCGCACTCATCATCCACCGTGCCGACGCGGTCCCGCGCGAAGTGATCGACCTGCGCGCCGTCGCGGTCCAGGCGACGGCGGAGACGGACCACGATCTCCTCGCCTCCGCCGCCGATCTCGAACTCGATCTGCCGGACGAGCCGGTCCATTGCCTCGGCGACGCGCTCTCGCTCTCGGAGGCGAGCAAGAACCTGCTCTTCAACGCGCTCCGCCACGGCCGGGCGCCGGTCACGATCTCGGTCAGGAGCGAAGCCGGCGCGGCGGTGCTCGCGGTCACCGACACCGGGCCCGGCATGCCGCGCGAGATCTGGGCGGACGCGGCGACCCGTTTCGCGCGAAGCTCCGGCGTCTCGCGGACGAGCGCGGGGCTCGGCCTCTCGATCGTCGCCGAGGTCGCGCGCGCGCATGGAGGGGAACTCCGCTTCGGACACACGCCCGCAGGGCATTTCGAGGTCGCCCTGGCGCTGCCGCTGGCGGAGGCGGCGCCGTGAATCTCGCAGCGCACGTGATCGCGCTCGTGCTGCCCGCCCTGGCCTGGGCCCAACCGGGGCCGGAAGCGGTGGCGACCTATGGCGAGGGGCCGGCCTCCTACCGGATTCTCCTTCGGGGGGCGCTCGACATCGGCAATCTCGACCCGGCGATGCGGGCCTTCACGGCGGAGAATCCGGAAATCGCCGTGACGCTGGAACAGTGGAACACCAACGACCTGGCCGCGATCGCCGCCGCCGCCTGCCGCGGCGATGCGCCCCCGGCCGATCTGGTGATGAGTTCCGCTGTCGATCAGCAGGTGAAGCTCGTCAACGACGGCTGCGCCCAGCCCTACACTTCGCCCGCGACGCTCGCTCTGCCGCCCGAGCGCAACTGGCGCGGCGAGCTTTTCGGCCTGACCCGCGAGTCGGCGGTCATGGTCTACAATCGCGCGCTGGTACCGCCGGAAGACGCGCCGGTGTCGCGCTTCGACCTGCTCGACCTGCTCCGCCGCGACGATGGCGCCTATCGCGGTCGGGTCGCGACCTATGACATCGAGGCCTCGGGGATCGGCTATCTCTTCGCCTTCCTCGACTCGACCCAGGCGACGACCTTCGGCCGGCTGATCGAGGCCTTCGGGCGGACCGGGGCGGTCGCGACCTGCTGCTCGGCGGAGATCGTCGACGCGGTCGGGCGCGGCGACTACCTGATAGGCTACAACGTGCTGCGCCCCTATGCGATGGCGCGGGCCGAGATGAACCCGAACATCGGGGTGGTGGCGCCGAGCGACTACACGCTCGTCCTGTCGCGCGCCGCCTTCATCCCGAAGGCTGCGCCCAGTCCGGGCGCGGCCGGAGCGCTGATCGACTTCCTGCTCCATCCGGCCGGTCAGCGGGCGCTGACCGATACCTTCGTGAACGAGCCCGAGGCGGCGGCCACGGTCAGGGGCGGCGCGGCGATCCGATACGTGCCGCTCAATCCGGTGCTGCTCGTGGGGCTCGACCGGCAGAAGCGCGCGCAACTGCTCGCGCTCTGGCGGCGGACGTTCCCGCCGGGCCGGTGAGCTTCGGAGCACCGAAGCACCGGACTCCTTTGGTTCGGGTCGCGGCAGGGCGACCCCCTGCCCCGTTGGCGTCACGCCGCCGACGGTCCGCGGACATCGCAGGCGAAATGGATCAGGGGCCGACTCGTATCGCCCTCGACCGGTTGTCCAATCCGATCCGCGAGTGATACTCGCTCGGCCTGACCGTCTCATTAATATATTTTATTTCAGTATCTTACCTTTGAAGTTGCCACTTGGCAATCTCTCAGGATACCCTCCTCAGAGCGGATTGCCCTCGGCGAATTTCCGAAAGAACGCGAGGAAGGCGCGGTCGGAATCGTCGGGTGCCGGCCGGTTCACCGACCACGCGCGCCACTCCGCCTCCACGAAATATATGTCGTAACCGGGGTGCCGGAGACGGGCCGTTTCGTAGGTTTCCGTTCGGAGCGCCGGGCCTCGCGCCGCCAGCCAGGCCGGCCGCGACGCCGGCATCGTGGCCGGGACCACCTCCTCCACCCTGCCCTCCGCGCGCGTCCGGCGGCCGACCCGGGAGAACTGGAGCGCACGGTCCGCGGCGCCCCGCGCGTCGCCGTCCTTGCGCCACCAGCGCAACTCGACATGCGTCACCGCCCTGCCCGTCTTGATCGGCTCGATCTCGACCAGGAAATCCGAGAGCGCGTTGACCTCGGTCACCGCCGGATCGATCGCGCGAAGCCTGAGGTTCGACCATGAGGACAGCTTGCCCTTCGGCACCCCCAGTATTCCCCGGATCTGCTCCAGCCCGAACCGCTCCGAGGCCTTCCACCGAAGGTTTCCGCGCTTCTGGACCATCTCGTAAAGCGTCAGAGCGTACTTCGACGACAGCGCGAACATCACCTCCCGCTGCAGGCGGGCGAAGACCGTCGAATTGCCGATGATCTTTCTGAGCCGCGCCGGGATCTCGTATTCGAGCATCCCGTCCGACCGCAGGCCTTCGAGGTTTCCGCCGAGAAGCTGCACACGCTCGACGGCCGCCTCACCGTCCCAGTTGACCGCGACCTTGACGATCGCCGACATCAGCCGCTCGATGCTGTCACCGATCCGGTCGTTGGAATTGTGGCTGCCGCGAAGCACCGACTTGGCGATGACATGGGTCACGGGCTTGTCGATCGCTTCCCAGGCGTTCTCGAGGAGCTGGTTGTAGATGCGCCGGTCGGTGAGCGACAGCGGCGTCACCTCGATCAGGTCCACGAGCTCGCCCGGCTTGATCAGGCTTTCCGCCGTCGGCCGCGCCTCGATCGTCCTGTAGAGCCTCTCCGCCATGCCAGCCAACCGCCCTTGCAACCGTGCCTGTCCGTGTTCTTACGTCGGATCGCTTACGTTTGTATCCCAAGCGGTGTAATTTTCCAAGGCTCACGGCAGACCTGCCCGGTTCGGCACCCGATTTGTAAGCTCCAGCCGGCACTCCCGTTCGTTGCGATTCGCAGACTGCTGATTTCATTCGCGAAACCGTCGCTGCTCCGCGCGTGCATCGTCTCACCCGGAATGTAAGCGCCACGCATGCGTCCCGATATGTTGGCCTGGATCACCCGGTCCGTAAGCGCACCGGTCCCGATTCGTAGGGCGAATCCACCCGGAACGTAAGCCATCCTCCGAATTCCCTTTCAAATTCAATCCCATGCTCAGCATGAACCGTGAATCTTCTGAATCCTGAATACCGAGTTTGGTTTTATCCACATTGACTGTTAGCCGCCTGAGGCCCACGCGTCGCCCGTCCCCTTACAATTCGGGATGGCGGGACCCGATATCTGGACGCGAACACCTCGAGATTCCGCTCCCTATGCTGCGAATGACCCACTTCCGGTTTTTTCGGCACGGCTCCCGAATATCCGAACTTTACTTGAGGCGGCCCTTCCATCATCCTCCGACGGAAAAAGCACCACGAGCGAGCAGTGCCATGACCATTCATACACCGCCGGTGTTGCCTCCGGTAACCCTCACCGAGCTTTCCTTGCTGAGTCGCCGCGCTGCCACCGTTATCGAGCGGTTGCGCGAGCGGGTCTTTGCGCCCGGATCGGAAAAGCGCCTTGAGCTCAGGTTCAACGTTCGCACCGCGGCCGAGATGGCCGGACGGACGGAGAAGGCCATTCGCGACGCCGAGGCGGACGGCCGCCTGCCTCAGCCCGAGAAGGATCCGGGGACTGGCCGCCGCAACGGCTACTCGCTGGCCGATGTGAACAGGATGCGCGAGGTGTTCGGCACCCAGCCGCGGCGGGCCGAGGGCGACCCGCCGCTGGTACTCGCGGTGCAGAACTTCAAGGGTGGCGTGGGCAAGTCCACTCTGGTGACGCATCTCGCCCAGTTCTTCGCGCTGCGTGGCTACAGGGTTTGCGTGATCGACTGCGACAGCCAGGCCTCGACCACGGCGATCTTCGGTCTGAACCCTGATGTGGATGTGAACGAGGAAGAAGACACGCTCTATCCGTTCTTCCGGCACGGCGGGCCGAAATCGCTGCGCTACGCGCTCCGGGCGACCTACTGGCCCGGTATCGCCATCATTCCGGCCAATCTCGGTCTCTACGACGCCGAATACGAGTTCGCCGCCCGGATGGCGCGCGAACCGGCCTTCATCCTCGACCGTCTCCGCGAGGGCGTCGAGAGCATCGCGGACCAGTTCGATGTCATCCTGCTCGACCCGCCGCCGGCGCTCGGCATGTTGTCGCTCTCGGTGCTGCGGGCGGCCAACGCGCTTCTGGTGCCGGCGCCGCCGAACAACATCGACTTCGCCTCGACCGCGCATTTCCTGAAGATGATGGAGGCCACGCTGTCGGAGCTGGCACGGGCCGGGGGCGCGCGGCAGTACAGCTTCGTCAAGGTTCTCGCATCGAAGATGAACGACCAGAAATCGGCGCATCTGGCGATCAAGCGGATGATGGACGCGGTGTTTCCGCAGGACATGCTGACGGCCACGCTGAAGGACTCCGCCGAGATCGACAATGCCACCGCCAATCTGGGCACGGTCTACGAGCTGACCGGTCCGGCCACCCGGACCGAGACGCACAAGCGCTGCCGCGCCTATCTCGACGCGGTCGGACGCGAGATCGAACTGCTGGCGCGGAAGACCTGGCCCAGCCATCACCGCGCCCTGCGCCGGGAGGGGCTGCTGTGAAACGCCACCAGGCCTTCGACGACATCCTGAAGGACATGCCGGATCAGGCGCCGGTTCGTGACAGGGCAGGGGCCCGGTTTCTCAACCGTGCCAATGCGCTGGCGGAGACGGGATCGCGCGAGGAAAAGACCCTTCGCTGGGTCGATCCCGAAGATTGCGTCATGTGGGTGGGTCACAATCGGGCCTACGACCTGCTCACACCGGAGAATTGCGCGGATCTGATCGATTCGATCCGGGCTCAGGGGCGGCAGGAATTTCCGGCGATCGTGCGGACGCGGACGGGGGAGGGCCCCCGGTACGAGGTGATCTGCGGTGCCCGGAGGCATTTCGCGATCACCTGGCTCCGTGCGAACAACTACCCGCAGTTCCGCTATCTGGTCGATGAACGGGAACTGACCGACGAGGAAGCCTTCCGCCTCGCCGATATCGAGAACCGCGACCGCGAGGATCTGTCCGACTACGAACGGGCGATCGATTATGCCCAGGCACTCGAACGCTATTACGGCGGGCGGCAGAAGACGATGGCGGCGCGGCTCGAGGTCTCCGAAGCGTGGCTGTCGCGGTATCTGCAGCTTGCGAAGCTTCCGCCGGAGATCGTCGCCGCCTTCCCGAGCCTTCGTGAGATCAGGGAACTGCACGCTCGGGTCCTGAAGCCGCTGCTGGTCGATCCGGCGGCGCGGCGGCGGGTCATCGCCGAGGCGGAGGCGCTCGCCGCCGCGGGCGGGGCCGCGGCCGTTCCCGCCGCCGAAGTCGTGGCCCGGCTCAGGAAGGCGGGGCAGGGCAGGGCGACCCCGGGGCGCTCGCGCTCCGCCGAACCCGAGTTTCAGGTCCGTAGGAAGCGCGGTGTCGTGACGATCGAGTTCGGCGAGGCCATGTCCGAAGAGGACCTCCGCGCGGCCTTCGATGGTTATCTCTCCGCGCGGTTCGGTGACGGAAAGGCCTGAAATTGCCAATTGGCAATCCGGCCGCGCGGCCGCCGTCGCGCGCTTCAGGGCCGCGCCCAAAGTCGGACGTCGGGTGCGATGGGTGCGGACCAACGTCCCACGCCCACGCGCTGTATTATCGGACATGACGGCGCGCGCCGGAACGCGGCGGTTTCAGGGCCATTCGACTCGAACATCCGCCGCCGGATCCCTCGCGGCGCCGCGTCGTCGGGCGGGAGGAATCATGTCTCCGAGCATGAAAACGGCGGCGGGGCCAGGGCGCGGACGATCGAGATGAACTCGGCCGCGTTCGGCGTCGGCTCCGTGTCCTTGCGGGTGAGGATGCCGTAGGGGGCGAGATCGTTGCCGATCGTGACGGGTAGGCGCGCGAAATCGCCGCTCTCGACCGCCTGCGCGACGATGGTGCTCGGCAGCACCGAGATCATGCCCGCGTGCCGTACGAGGCTGAGGGTCGCGAAGATCGAGGTGGTCTCCACCACATTCTCCGGCGGCCCGTGGCCTTCCGCCGCCAGCGCCGCCTCGATGATCAGGCGCATCGGGCTCGGCGCGGGCTGCAGGACGCAGGGCATCGCCGCGACCTCGGCGAGATCGAGATGCTCGCTGGCGGCATAGGGGTGGGACGCGGCGGCGAAGACCCAGAGCTCCTCGCGCGCGAGCGGTTCGAGATCGAACCTGGCACGGTCTCGCGGTTCCGGCACGCGGCCGATCGCGAGATCGAGCTCGCCGCGATCGAGCGCCGCGACGAGTTCGTCGCTCGTGCTGGCGAGCACACGGACCATCATCAGCGGCCGCCGCCGCTTCAGTTCCGCGATCGCTCGTGGCAGCAGGTCCGAGGCGATGGCCATGATCGCCCCGACCGCGAGCGCGCCGTAGCCGCCGCGCCTGAGATTGGAGAGCGCGTCCGAGAAGCGCTCCCCCTCGCTCAGCGTCCGCCGGGCATATTCCACCACATGCGCGCCGATTTCGGTCGGTGCCATGCCGCGCGACGTGCGATCGAAGAGCCGCGTTCCGAGCGTGTCCTCCAGATCCTTCAGGATCTTGGTGGCGGCCGGTTGGGTCATGTTCATCTCGGACGCCGCCCTGCGGAGGTTCCTCGTCCGCTCCAGAACCTCCACGAGACGAAGCTGCCTGAAGCGGAGACGTGTCAGCAGCGCGCCCGGTGCGAGCTCTGTCATGTGATAACCAAATGGAATTGCCTGAACACAAACTCTCATTATCCTGTTATCGCCGAATCGGGTAGTACCAAATCCGCCGGCCGGTCTAGATGAGGATCGAGAACGGTCGCATCGAGGGAGGAGGACAGAATGAAGCTTGTTCGCTACGGCGAGAAGGGGAGCGAGCGCCCGGCGCTGCTCGACACGGAGGGACGCTTGCGCGACCTCTCGGACATGGTGGCCGACATCGCCGGCGAGACCCTCCTGCCCGAAAACCTCGCACGGCTCAAAGCGGTCGATCCGGGGACGCTCCCGCTGGTCGAAGGCGATCCGCGGATCGGCGCCTGCGTCGGATCGGTGGGCAAGCTCGTCTGCGTCGGCCTCAACTATTCCGACCATGCGATCGAAAGCGGCCTCGCCATCCCGACGGAACCCGTGCTCTTCATGAAAGCGACAAGTTCGATCTGCGGTCCCAACGACGATGTCGAGATCCCGCGCGGATCGGAGAAGACCGACTGGGAGGTCGAGCTCGGCATTGTCATCGGCAAGCCCGCCAAATACGTGAGCGAGGCGGATGCGCTCTCGCATGTCGCCGGCTACTGCGTCGTCAACGACGTGTCCGAGCGGGCCTATCAGATCGAACGCGGCGGCCAGTGGGACAAGGGCAAGGGCTGCGACACCTTCGGGCCGCTGGGACCCTGGCTCGTGACCGCCGACGAAGTGCCCGATCCGCAGGATCTCGACATGTGGCTGGAGGTCGACGGCCACCGGTTCCAGAACGGCGGCACGCGCACGATGATCTTCGGCGTCGCGCATGTGGTGAGCTACATCAGCCAGTTCATGAGCCTCCAGCCCGGCGACGTGATCGCGACGGGAACGCCCCCCGGCGTCGGTCTGGGCCAGAAGCCGCCGCTCTATCTCAAGGCGGGCCAGACCATGCGCCTCGGCATTTCCGGCCTTGGCGAACAGCAACAGACCACCGTCCAGGCCTGAGGGAAGTTTCATGAACACGATTGATCTCAAGGATCGGGTCGCCATCATCACCGGCGGCGCGCGGGGCATCGGCTACGCCGCCGCGCAACGGATGCTCGCCTCGGGCGCTTCGGTCTCGCTCTGGGATATCGACGCGGCCCGCCTCGAAGAAGCCGCCGCCGAGCTTGGTGCGAGCGGGCAGGGCGGGGGCCGGGTCTCGACCCAGACCGTCGAACTGACCGACGAGGCCTCGGTGACCGCCGCGACCGACGGCACGCTCGCCGCGCATGGCAAGATCGACATCCTCGTCAACAACGCCGGCATCACCGGTGGCAATGCCAGGCTCTGGGATCTCGAGACCGAGGTCTGGCGCCGCGTGATCGAAGTGAACCTGATCGGACCCTTCATCACCTGCAAGGCGGTCGTGCCGCATCTGATCGCGAATGGCTATGGCCGGATCGTCAACGTGGCCTCGATCGCCGGCAAGGAGGGCAACCCCACCGCCTCGCATTATTCGGCGTCCAAGGCCGGGCTGATCGGCCTCACCAAGTCGCTGGGCAAGGAACTGGCCGACACCGGGGTGCTGGTGAACTGCATCACGCCGGCGGCGGCGCGCACCGATATCTTCGCGCAGATGGAGCAGCGGCACATCGACTTCATGCTGTCGCGCATCCCGATGGGGCGCTTCCTCGAAGTGGACGAGGCCGCGGCGATGATCGGCTGGCTCGCCTCGGAAGACTGTTCCTTCTCGACCGGCGCCGTCTTCGATATTTCGGGCGGCCGCGCCGTCTACTGATCGCCTGACCCGGGACCGCGCCATCGCGCGGCCCCGGCCTGACCTATCTGGCCCGGCTCATCCGGCCTGAAATGAGCCGGCCCGAAATGATCCGGCCCGAAATGACCCGGCCTGGGGAACAGGCCCGATACGCGCCATCCGTCGCGGGGATCCGCGGGGCGGCGCCGACCTCGACCGAACCAAATGCCAAAACATCGGGCCCAGCCTGGTGGATCGATCAGCGACCGCCGGAGCGCCCGTTCCAGGGGGAGTCCAGTCTTGTCCAATCCGCCAACCGCCTCGCTGGAGGCCACGATCACCAAGGTCACGAAACGGCTGCTGCCGTTTCTCCTGCTCATGTACGTGCTGGCGTTCCTCGACCGGGCCAATGTCGGCTTCGCCAAGACGGCGTTCCAGGCCGATACCGGCATCTCGGACGCGGCCTTCGCGCTCGGCGCCTCGATCTTCTTCCTCGGCTACGCGCTCCTCGAAGTGCCGTCGAACCTGATCATGCACCGCGTCGGTGCCAAGATCTGGATGGCGCGGATCATGGTGACCTGGGGGCTCATTTCCGCCGCGATGATGTTCGCGCACAACGAATTCACCTTCTACCTGCTCCGGGTGCTGCTCGGCGCGGCGGAGGCGGGGTTCTTTCCCGGTGTCATCCTCTACCTGACCTACTGGTTCCCCTCGGCCTTCCGCGGGCGCGCGATGGGGCTCTTCTATTTCGGCGCGCCGCTCGCCTTCATCTTCGGCAGCCCGCTGTCCGGGCTGCTGCTCGAATTCGACGGCTTCGGCGGTCTGCATGGCTGGCAGTGGCTCTTCATGGTGGAAGGCCTGCTCGCGGCGGTAGTCGGGGTCTGGGCCTTCTTCTACCTCGACAACCGGCCGAAGGACGCGAAATGGCTCACCGACGCGGAGAAGCGGGAACTCACCGCCGCGCTCGACGCCGAGGACAGCCACAAGACCGCCCATGGTCCGGCGCATATGATGTCGGCCATGCGCAGCCGTAAGGTCCTGCATTTCGCCGCGATCTATTTCCTGATCCAGATGAGCGTCTATGGCGTGGTCTTCTACCTGCCGACGCAGGTTGCGAGCCTGCTCGGGACCAATGTCGGGCTGATGGTCGGCATCGTGACCGCGATCCCCTGGGTCTGCGCGCTCGTCGCCGCCTACTACCTGCCGCGCATGTCGGATGCCTCCGGTCAGCGGCGCGAATACGCGGCGGCGACGATGGCCGTGGCCGGGATCGGCATCGCCTGTTCGGTGGCGACCGCCTCGCCCTTCCTCGCGATGGTCGCGCTCTGCTTCGCCGCGGCCGGGTTCATCGCGGTGCAGCCGATCTTCTGGACCTTCCCGACCAGCTATCTCGGCGGTGTCGCGGCGGCGGCGGGTATCGCGCTCATCAATTCGATCGGCGCGCTCGGCGGTTTCGTCGCCCCGAACGTCAAGACCTGGGCCGAGGCCGCCTTCGCCTCGCAGTCGGCGGGGCTCTACCTGCTCGCCTGCACCACGCTGCTCGGCGCAGCGCTCATCCTCGCCATCGGCCGGAAGAGCGAGGTGCCGGCCGTGCCCTCCCGGCCGTCCTGAGCGCTTCCCGCGGACAATCGCGATCGCCGGCCCGTCCGGCGATCCCCTTCACCAGAGCCCGATGACGGGCGAAACGAGGAAACACCCATGGCCATTCCCACGATCAAGGCGGTTCGCGCCTTCACGGTGCGCGGCGGCGGCGCCGATTATCACGACCAGGTAGGCTATCACTGGATCGACGACCATATCTCGACGCCGATGGCGCGCTACGAGGAATACCGCCAGAGCCGCCGCTCCTTCGGCATCAACGTGCTCGGCACGCTGGTGATCGAGGTCGAGGCGAGCGACGGCACCATCGGCCTCGGCGTCACCACGGCGGGCGAGATCGGCGCCTTCGTCGTGGAGCGGCACCTGTCGCGGTTTCTCGTCGGCCGCAAGGTCACCGAGATCGAGAAGATCTGGGATCAGATGTATTTCGCGACGCAGTATTACGGCCGCAAGGGCGTGGTGCTGAACACCATCTCCGGCGTCGACATCGCGCTCTGGGATCTGCTCGGCAAGCTCCGCGAGGAGCCGGTGCACGCGCTTCTCGGCGGTCCGGTGCGCGACGAGCTGACCTTCTATGCGACCGGCGCGCGGCCCGATCTCGCCAAGGAGATGGGTTTCATCGGTGGCAAGATGCCGCTCCAGCACGGCCCGGCCGAGGGCGAGGAGGGGATGCGGAAGAACATCGCCAAGCTCGAGGACATGCGGAACCGGGTGGGCGAGGACTTCTGGCTCATGTTCGACTGCTGGATGAGCCTCGATCTGAACTATTCGATCAAGCTCGCCGAGAAGGCGCATGAGTTCGGTCTGAAATGGGTCGAGGAATGCCTCTCGCCCGACGATTACTGGGGCTATGCCGAGCTCAGGCGCAACGTGCCCAAGGGCATGCTGGTCACGACCGGCGAGCATGAGGCCACGCGCTGGGGCTTCCGCATGCTGCTCGAAATGGGCTGCTGCGACATCATCCAGCCGGATGTGAACTGGTGCGGCGGCATCACGGAACTCATCAAGATCTCGGCGCTCGCCGACGCGCATGGCGCGCTGATGGTGCCGCATGGCTCGGGCGTCTACAGCTATCATTTCGTGATCACGCGTCACAACAGCCCCTTCACCGAGATCATCATGACGGCGCCGAACGCAGACGAGGTGCGCCCCGCCTTCACGCCGCTGCTGCTCGACGAGCCGGTGCCGGTCAACGGCCGCATGAAGGCCTCCGAGCTCGACAAGCCCGGCTTCGGCGTCCGGCTCAATCCGGAGGTCAAGCTGCACCGGCCCTACGAGCCGGTCTGATCTTTCGGGATCTTACAAGGCCGCGACCGTGACCGGCGCCCGTCAGCGCCGGTCATGTTGAACCGGATGGTCGGGAGGGTCGGGCGGGGCGCTCAGCCGTGACCGAGCGCCGCCGAGGCGCCGCGGCCGGCTTCCAGCAGCAGCCGGGCATATTCGGGCTTGCGAGCCTCGTCGAAGCGGATCAGCGGGAAGGCCACGCTGATCGCGGCGACTGAGCGGCCGGCGTAGTCGAGAATCGGCACGGCCATGCAGCGCACGCCCGCCTCGCTTTCCTCGATCTCCTCGGCGTAGCCTTGGGCGCGCACCTCCATCAACTGCCGGAACAGCTCTTCCGGGTCGGTGATCGTGCCGGGCGCGAGTTTCTTCATCTGCATCCGCGCGATCCGCTCGCGGATCTCGTCGTCATCGCGGAAGGCCAGCAGCGCCTTGCCGAGCGAGGTCGAATAGAGCGGGTTCCGCTTGCCGAGGGTCGATTGCATCGAGAGCGTGTAGGCGGAATCGTACTTGTGGATATAAGCCACGCGCTGATCGAAATCGTCCATCACGCCCAGATTGACCGACTCTCCCGTCGCGCGCGACAGCCTGCCCATCTCGCGATCCGCCGCGCGCAGGAGATCGTCCTGCCCACGCAGCACGCGCGCGCCGAGGCCGAAGAGTTTCAGCGTCAGCCCGTATTTCTCGGTCTCCGGCTCCTGCTCGACATAGCCGAGATGCATCATCGTCCTGAGCAGGCGATGCGCCGTGGTCTTCGAGGTCATCGCCCGCTGCGCGATGTCGGCGAGAGAGGCGCGCCGCTCCTCGCCCAGAGATTCGAGTATGGCGAACACCTTCAGCACGGCGGCGGCGTTTTCGGTCTTCTGCGAGGATTCGGCCATGGTGTCGTTCCATATTTTATGGACTACCATTCTGAATTTTTCGGATGCGTCTGTCAAGGCACCCGAGGCGCCGATTTAAACCTTGTATATTCAATGTCTTGATCGAAAACTCGAGAACGGTACCGACGGTGCGAAACGGTGTTGATTTTCAAAACGGATTATGGTTTCTTATTTCTCGAAACGACATTCTGAAAATACCAAACCAAAAGGGAGACCGCGTATGCATCCGTTGCTGCGGCGGAAGGAGCGCTTCATGTCCCGCGACGAGGTCGCGGCGCTGATCGAGCGGCTGGCCGACAACCTCATCAGCATCACCGATGAAACCGGAGAGTTCCTGCTGCGTCTCGAAGACGGGCGGGTCATCGACACCAAGGGCTGGGCCGGCTGGGAATGGACCCATGGTGTCGGTCTCTACGGGTTGATGAAATACTGGCAGCTGACCGGCAGCCAGAAGGCCATGAAGATCATCCGCGACTGGTTCGACGCCCGTCTGGCCGAGGGCACGCCGACGAAGAACATCAACACCGTCGCGCCCTTCCTGACGCTGGCCTGCCTCTATGAGCAGGACCGCGATCCGCGCTGGATTCCCTATCTCGAGACCTGGGCCGAATGGGTCATGTACGAGATGCCGCGCACGCGCGAGGGCGGGTTGCAGCACATCGTCTACAACAGCGTGAACGACCAGCAGATGTGGGACGACACGCTGATGATGAGCGTGATGCCCCTCGCCAGGATCGGCCAGGTCCTGAACCGTCCGGAATATGTCGAGGAGGCGAAGTACCAGTTCCTGATCCACGCGCAGTATCTCGCCGATACGCGGACCGGGCTCTGGTTCCACGGCTGGACCTTCGACGGCGACCACAATTTCGCCCGGGCGCTCTGGGCGCGGGGCAACAGCTGGATCACCATCGCGATCCCGGAATTCGTCGAGATGCTCGACCTGCCGGCCAATGATCCGCTGCGCCGGCACCTTCTGTCGCTCCTCAACCGCCAGGCGGCCGCGCTGCGCGAGACGCAGGACGAGAGCGGGCTCTGGCACACGCTCGTGGACGATTCCGGAAGCTATCTCGAAGCCTCGGCGGCGGCGGGTTTCGCCTATGGGCTCCTGAAGGGGGTGCGCAAGCGCTACCTCCCGGCCGATTACGCGCTGGTCGCCGAGCGGGCGATCAAGGGCGTCATCGACAACATCAACGCCGAGGGCGAACTCCTGAACACGTCGTTCGGCACCGCCATGGGCTCGGATCTCGACTACTACCGCCAGATCAAGCTGACCTCGATGCCCTACGGGCAGGCGATGGCGATGTTCGCTCTGGCCGAATACCTGCGCGGCTACATCTGAGTCGCAAAACGAACGGAGGAGGAAACCCCATGACTGCCATGCCCATGACCGCCATGACCAAGACCCTGACCGCCATCGCGCTCGTTCTCGCCGCCGGAGCCGCGCAGGCCGAGACCCTGCGTTTCGGCTACGCGCAGAACGCGGCGCCGACCGTCGAGGCCATGCAGAAGTTCGGCGAGCTCGTGGCCGAGAAGAGCGGCGGCGACGTGACCGTGCAGTTCTTCCCCGACAGCCAGCTCGGGGGCGAGCGCGAGATGGTCGAGATGCTGCAGGGCGGCGTGCTCGACATCACCAAGGTCTCGGCCGGGCTGATGGAGAGCTTCGCGCCGGTCTACGGCGTCTTCGCCCTGCCGTATCTCTTCGACGATGAGGCGCATTACTACACGGTCATGGACGACCCGGAGGTGATGCAACCGATCTACGAGGCGACCCGCGCCATGGGCGTTGTTGGCCTCACCTATTACAATTCGGGTGCGCGCAACTTCTACACGGTCAGCAAGCCGGTCGAGTCGGTGGCCGATCTCGCGGGGCTGAAGATCCGCGTGCTGCAGAGCCCGACGGCGATCCGGATGACCGAGCTTCTCGGCGCCACACCGGTCGCGATGGGGCAGGCGGAGGTCTATACCTCGCTGCAGCAGGGCGTGCTCGACGGCGCGGAGAACAACGAATTCGCGCTGACGATCGCCCGCCACGCCGAGGTTGCCAAGCACTACACGCTCGACGGCCACACCCGCATCCCCGATGTGCTCCTGATCGCCGCCTCGACGCTCGACCGGCTGACCGAGGAGCAGCGGACCGCCGTCACCGAGGCGGCGAAGGAATCGACCGAGTTCCACAAGTCGCTCTGGACCGCCGCCGTGGATGAGGCGAGCAAGCAGGCCCAGGAGGAATTCGGCGTCACCGTTCACGAGGTCGATGTCGCACCCTTCCGCGAGGCGGTGGCGCCGATCTATGACGAGCTCGACCCCGAGAAACAGGCTGTCGTGAGCGCGATCCGCGAAGACGGGGCGAAATGATGGCCGGGTTGCGCCGGGCCCTCGACCTGACGCTCGGCTTCGTCTGCTGCGTCCTGCTCGCGGGGCTGGTGGTCGTGCTGGCCTGGCAGGTCATCAGCCGCTACGCGATGAACGCGCCGTCCTCGACCACCGAGGAAATGCTGCGCTACGGCGTCATCTGGATGTCATTGCTCGGCGCGGCCTATGCCGTGGGCAAGGGCAGCCATCTCTCCGTCGATCTCCTGCGCGACCGGCTCGGCCGCGCGGGCAGGCTGCGGCTCGACGCGGTGATCGCGGTCTTCTTCATCCTCTTCGCCGCCGTGGTGCTGATCTGGGGCGGGATGCGCGGCGTCACCATCGCCTCGATGCAGAAGAGCGCGGTCATGCAGATCCCGATGAGCTGGGTCTACCTGTCCCTTCCCGTCAGCGGCGCGCTGATGGTCGTCTACAGCGTCCTGAACCTCTTCGACCTCGCCCGCGGCGTGACCCATCACGTCGACCTCGAGGAAGAAGTCGAAGCGCACGGAGACTAAGCATGGCCGGACAAGCAAGCCTCATTCTCGCGCTCGTCTTCGGCGTGCTGACCCTGATCGGCATCCCGCTGGCGCTCTCGATCACGGCGGCGGCGCTGGCCGCGGTCATGCTGATCGTGCCGCTCGACATGGCGCTCTTCACCGCGGCGCAGAAGATGCTGGCGAGCCTCGACAGTTTCTCGCTGCTCGCGGTGCCCTTCTTCATCCTGTCCGGCGTCATCATGAACTCGGGCGGCATCGCCGTGCGGCTGGTCGATTTCGCCAAGCTGATCGCCGGGCGCGTTCCGGGCTCGCTGGCGCAGACCAATATCGCCGGCAACATGCTCTTCGGCTCGATCTCGGGTTCGGCGATCGCCGCCTCGACCTCGATCGGCGGTGTCATGGTGCCGATGCAGAAGCGCGAGGGCTACGACCCCGGGTTCGCGGCGGCGGTCAATATCGCCTCGGCGCCCACGGGGATGCTGATCCCGCCCTCGACGGCCTTCATCATCTATTCGCTCGTCGCCGGCGGTGCCTCGATCGCGGCGCTCTTCCTCGGTGGCGCGGTCGCGGGCATGATCTGGGGGCTCGGCATGATGGTGCTGACGGCCTTCGTCGCGCGCCGCCGCGGCTGGCCGGTCGCCGGAGGCGTGAGCGGAGCGGAGGCGCTCCGGATCATCGGTCGCGCCATCCCGAGCCTCATGCTGATCGTCTTCATCATCGGCGGCATCATGCTCGGCATTGTCACGGCGGTCGAGGCTTCGGGGATCGCGGTCATCTACACGATGCTGCTCGCCTTCGTGATCCATCGCACCATGCCGCTGGAGGCGCTGCCGCGGTTCCTGATGGAAACCGTCCACATGACCGGGACCATCATGCTGCTGCTCGCGGCCTCCGCGGCGCTCAGCTTCGCGATGGCCTTCACCGGCATCCCGGCGGCCGTGACCTCGCTCATCCTCGCGATCTCGGAAAACCCGATCATCGTCATGCTGATCATCAACATCGTGCTGCTGGTGGTGGGCTGCTTCATGGACATGGGGCCGGCGATCCTGATCTTCACGCCGATCCTGCTGCCGATCGCCCAGAAGGTCGGCTACGACCCGGTGCATTTCGGCATCATCCTGGTCTTCAACCTCGCCATCGGGACGATCACGCCACCGGTCGGCACCGGCCTCTTCGTGGGCGCGGGCGTCGCCAGGGTGCGGGTGGAAACGGCGGTGAAGGCGCTCGGGCCGTTCTACCTGCTCCTCTTCGCGACGCTCCTGATCGTGACCTATTTCCCGGCGCTGACGATGTGGCTGCCGCGGTATTTCGGGCTCTGATCCCGCGATGCCTCCGGCCGGGCGGAGCGATGCCTCCGCCCGGCCGCGTGATCCGGCGGCACGCTTGCACCACCCGCGGGCCGCTGAGATAGTCCTTCACCAGAGATCCCGGGCGCGGCTGAGCCGGAGCGCGGGAGTCCGACAAGAATTCCAGGGAGATACCATGCTGCTCGACGGTAAGGTCGTCATCGTAACCGGCGGGTCCCGCGGCATCGGACGGGCGATCGCGCTCGGCTGCGCCCGCGAGGGGGCCGATGTCGTGGTCAACTACCGCTCGGGTCCGGGCGAGGAAGTGGTCGAGGAGATCCGGTCGCTGGGCCGCCGGTCGGTGGCCGCGAAGGGCGACGTGGCCGACCCGGACACGAGCCGCGTGATGGTCGAAGCGGCGGTGGAGACCTTCGGCAAGGTCGACGTTCTGGTCAGCAACGCCGGGATCTGCCCGTTCCACGCCTTCCTCGACATGCCCGCCGATGTGATGCGCCACACCACGGAAGTGAACTACTTCGGCGCCTTCTATGCGACCCAGGCGGCGGCCGCGCAGATGGTCAAGCAGGGCACGGGCGGGGCGATCGTCGCGATGAGTTCGATCAGCGCGCTGGTCGGCGGCGAGTTCCAGACCCATTACACGCCGACCAAGGCGGCGGTCCATTCGCTGATGCAATCCTGCGCCATCTCGCTTGGCCCGCATGGCATCCGCTGCAACTCGGTCTTCATCGGCACCATCAAGACCGACATCAACAAGGAGGATCTGACCGAGGAGAAGATCGCCCGGATGAACAAGCGCATCCCGCTCGGTCGGCTCGGCGAGCCGGAGGATATCGTCGGCCCGGCGATCTTCCTCGCCTCCGACATGGCGCGCTACGTCACCGGCGCGGGTTTCCTCGCCGATGGCGGCGCCTTCGTGAACCTGCAGTAGGAGCGGGCGCGGTGCCGAAGTCTCTCCGGGTCATCGACCCGCATATCCATCTCTGGGACCTTTCGACCGGCCTCTATCCGGGCCTCGAGACGCCCTCCGCGGACTTCGGCGGCGACAACACGCCGATCGCGCGGAGCTACCTGCTCGACGAGTTCCTCGCCGAGTCGGGGGATGCGGTGGAGATCCTCGGCGCGGTCCATGTCGAGGCTTTCCCGACCGATCCGGTCGCGGAGACCCGTGCGCTTCAGGCGGTCGCCGATCAGAGCCCGGTGCCGATCGTCGTGGTCGGGCACGCGGATCTGTCGTCGCCCGACATCGACGCGGTTCTGGAGGGGCACCGCGCCCAGCCGGCGTTCCGGGGCATCCGGCAGGTGCTGAACCGTCACGCCGATCCGCTCTACAATTATGTCGGGCGCGACTTCATGGACGACCCGGTCTGGCGGCGGGGGTTCGCGCGGCTCGGGGCCCTGGGGCTCAGCTTCGACCTGCAACTCTACCCGGGCCAGATGCGACAGGCGGCGGACCTCGCGGCGGAGCACCCGGAGACCGCGATCATCCTCAACCACGCCGGCATGTGGGCGGACCGCCACCTCGCCGGCTGGCGCGAGTGGCGGGACGGGCTGCGGATGCTCGCGGCGCGCGACAATCTCTCGGTCAAGATCAGCGGGCTCGGGATGCTCGACCATCGCTGGTCGGTCGAGAGCATCCGTCCGCTGGTGCTGGAGGTGCTCGACGCCTTCGGGACCGAGCGGGCGATGTTCGCTTCGAACTTCCCCGTCGACAAGCTCTATGGCGACTACCCGACGCTCTGGGCCGCGTTCGACGCGATCGTCGCCGATCTGTCGGAGACCGAGCGGGCCGCGCTCTTTCGCGACAACGCCGCGCGGATCTATCGAATCCCGGCGCGGTAGGCACCGGCGCGGCATAACCGGCGCGGCCAGGCCTCAGACGAGGCCGCGCCCCGCCAGATTGCGCATCAGCGCGGAGATGCCGAAGGTCCAGGGCGCGCACTCGGTCGAGAGCCGCACGGTGTTGACGAGGCTCCCGAGGCCGGGGGCCGAGATCGTCACCGTGTCGCCGATCTTGTGTGTGAACCCCTCGCCCTTCACGTCGCGGTCCTCCGTGGGCGCGAAGAGCGTGCCGAGATAGAGCATGAACCCGTCCGGATACTGATGATGCCGGCCGATGGTCTGGCGCACCAGATCCTCGGGATCGCGGCTGATCTCCGACATCGACGAATGGCCGTCCAGCACGAAACCCTCCGGCCCCTCGACCCGCAGCGTCAGCTCCGCCCGGCGCACGTCGTCGAGCGAGAAGGTCGCGTCGAAGAGCCGGATCATCGGGCCGATCGCCGAGGAGGCGTTGTTGTCCTTCGCCTTCGAGAGCAGCAGCGCCGAGCGTCCCTCGACATCGCGGAGGTTCACGTCGTTGCCGAGCGTGGCGCCGACGATCCGGCCGGCCGACGAGACCGCCAGCACGACTTCGGGCTCGGGGTTGTTCCAGGTCGAGACCGGATGCAGGCCGATCTCCGCGCCGGGACCGACCGAGGACAGGACCTGCGCCTTGGAGAAGACCTCGGCGTCCGGGCCGATCCCGACTTCGAGGTATTGCGACCACATCCCCTCGCCGATCAGCGCCTGCTTGACCCGCTGCGCCTCGTCCGAGCCCGCGCGGATGTCGCGGAGACTGTCGCCGATGACCGCGCCGACCCGCGCGCGGATCGCCTCGGCGCGCGCGGGGTCGCCGGCGGCCTTTTCCTCGATCACCCGCTCGACCATCGAGCGCGCGAAGGTCACGCCGCAGGCCTTGACCGCCTGCAGGTCGCAGGGTGCGAGGAAGTGGATCGCCGCGGCGTCGCCGGGAGGAGCCTCGGCGATCTCGGCCAGCGGTCCGAGCGCGCGGCCTGGCGCGTGCCGGACGAAATCCGCCGGGTCGTCTTTCTCAAGGATCTCCGAGACGGTCGCGGCGCCCTTGCCGGTGATGTCGATGATCTCGCCGTCACGGAGCGTGACGACAGCCGGTCCCGCCGCCTCGGGAAGCCAGACGCGCCCGATCCAGAGCCCTGACACATCGTCGATCATCCGCCTCTCCCCTGTCTCGCCCCTCAACGGGTCTGGCCCAGTTCGACCGAAGCGCGGCCCCGCGTCAACCGGGTGGAGATGGGCCACGCCAAGGCGGGCGATCGGGTGCTCTCAGCACTCCGGGAGGTTGACGGCGAGACCGCCGGTCGAGGTTTCCTTGTACTTGACGCTCATGTCGTGGCCGGTCTGGCGCATGGTCTCCACGCAGGCGTCGAGCGGCACGATATGGGTGCCGTCGCCGCGCAGCGCGAGGCTCGCCGCCGCGACGGCCTTGATGGCGCCGAGGCCGTTGC
>NZ_JBKQWU010000053.1:0-22416 GCF_047275745.1 Amaricoccus sp. W119
CTCGCTTGGCCGTATGGCGCTGCTTGCGCGGAACCGTCAGGTCCTCATCCAGCCAATGATCGATGGTCGAAACAAATGCATCCAGCTTCGGACGTCGGATCGGTGACCGGCGCTGTTGTTCCACTTCGGCTGGATGTCCGGCTGCTGCACGTCGTAGAAGCCGTCGGCGTTGTCCGACCAGACATCGACGGTGGCGCCCTCGATCGGCTGGCCGTCGAGGTCGGTGACCCGGCCCTCGAAGAGGCAGCTCTCGCCCTTGCCGTCGAGCGAGATCGTCGCGCCATGTTCGCGGATCGGCGCGTCCTCGACGTGNTCGATCGGCTGGCCGTCGAGGTCGGTGACCCGGCCCTCGAAGAGGCAGCTCTCGCCCTTGCCGTCGAGCGAGATCGTCGCGCCATGTTCGCGGATCGGCGCGTCCTCGACGTGGAACGGGCCGAAGACGGTGTTCTCGGTGGCGCCGGTCGGGCGGCGGTTGTTGATCGCATCGACCAGCATCGAAAGCCCGAGCGTGTCGGAGAGCAGGATGAATTCCTGCCGCTCGCCCGAACAGATCTGACCGGTGCGGGTCAGGAAGTCGATGCCGGTGTCCCATTCCTCCTGGGTGAGCTCGACTTCCCTCGCGAAGGCGTGCAGGTGCTTGACGAGCGCCGCCATCACCCGCGCGAGGCGCGGGTTGACCTCTTCTCCCATCCGGGCGTTGACGGCTTCGACGGAACCTTCCTCGGTGAAATAGGCGCTCATGGGTTCTCCTCCCGGGAGACGTTGTTGTGCTGGGATTGGGCGGCGCGCGACCGCCGCCCGCGGGTCGGAGTCAGGCCCGCGGTTCGACGCCCTTCCAGGCGCGTGCGATCAGGGCGCGCACCGCGTCGCGCTCGAGCGGGCGGGGGTTCCAGTAGGGGTTGGCGAAGGCGCGCTCGGTCGCGGTATCGATGCCGTCCTCGGGCATCCCGAGGGCCTTCAGCGACCGCTCGGCCCCGACGGCGCCCGCGAGATCGTAGAGCGCGCCGGCCGGGTCGGGGCCGAGCACGCCCCGCAGGCGCTCGATGACCGAAGGAATGGCGGACGCGTTATAGGCCAGAGCATGGGGCAGGACCGCCGTGTGCGTCTCGGCATGCGGCAGATCGAACGTGCCGCCGAGCGTGTGGCAGAGCTTGTGGTGCAGCGACATGCCGACGGCGCCCAGGCACATGCCGCAGAGCCAGGCGCCATAGAGGGCGTCCGAGCGTGCCTCCCGGTCCCCGGGGTCCTTCGCGATCCGGGGGAGCGCCCGGTAGAGCGCGCCGATCGCCTCGAGCGCCATCAGGTCGATGATCGGATTGGCGTCGCGCGCATAGAGCGCTTCGACGGCATGGGCGATGGCGTTGATGCCGCTGGTCCCCGACAGGCCGGCGGGTAGCGTCATTGTCAGGTCGACGTCGTAGATGACGACTTCGGGGAGAATCTTCGGGCTGCTCTGGGTCGTTTTGGTATTGTCCCTGGTTTCCCCCAGGATCGGCGTCATCTCGGAACCGGCGTAGGTGGTCGGCACGATGATCTGCGGAAGGTCGGTTCGGAGCGCGATCGCCTTGGCGAGCCCGGTGGTCGATCCACCGCCGATCGCCACCACCCCGTCGGCCTGCTTCTCGGCGACCGCGGCCATGGCTTGCTCGGTCACGCTCACCGGTGTGTGCATGACGGCGCCCGCGAAGACGCCGGCCGAGGCATCTCCCAGGAGCGCTGCGATCCGGCCGGCCTCGGCCTCCTGTGGCGGCGTGGACAGCACCAGTGCCTTGCGCAGCCCCAGGCGGGCCACCTCGTCCGGCAGTTGCGAGAGGGTTCCGGAGCCGAAGATCACCCCGCGCCGGATGCCCGTTGTAGTGGAAGGGACGCATGTTTGCCTCGTTTTCGGATCAGGCGCGGTTGTCGACGCGCATCAGGAAGGGATGGATGCTGACGCTCGCCCAGATTCCGGCCCGGTTGAACGGGTCCGCCCTGTTGAACGTCTCGATCTCCTGGCGGGTCTCCGCCTCGAAGATGAAGAGCGAGCCGATCATCGTCTCGCCGTCATCGGCGAGCAGGGGCCCCGAGATGACGGTCGCGACCGCTCCGGTCGCGAGATGGGCCTTGTGCTCGTCATAGTGTCGAAGGCGAAGGGACGTGGCGCCAGGCTTGTCGAGACAGTGAACGACGAACCGCATCGTGTTCTCCTCCTTCTTCTCGGTTCAGGCCGCCGGCGCGTAGTCCACCTGGTGGCGGGCTACCCGGACATCCTTGAGAGCATCGCGCACCTCGAGATGCGCGGGATGCTCGGCGTAGGCCGTCAGGGCCGCCTGGTCCGCGAACTCCGAGTAGAGCACCACGTCGCAGGCATAGGAGATCCGGCTGATATCAATGCCGATCTCGAGATGCGTGAGACCCGGAATCCGGCCCATGAGGCCTTCGAAACGGCGCTTCAGATCCGTCGCCGCGAGCAGCTTCGCCTCGGCGGTTTCGCCGCGAACGTCCCACATCACGATGTGCTTGATCATGTTACTCTCGGTGTTGCGGCGGGACGCGAAGCTCCGACCGTCGTCGCCCGGTGAGGACGATGGTGGGAGCTTGTGCCTGTGGTCGCCTCGTTTGGAACTCGGGTTGGAATTCGGGTTGGAACTCGAGCGTCTTCATCGCCCATGAGTGGACCATATCATCCCGCGTGTATCGGGAAAAACTGGCGCGTTGAGGAAACACTCTCCCACCATAAGCAAGGACTGGCCCGTATCGTCGAAGAGTTGCGCCGCGCAATGCTTGAGATCGAACGGGCTGCTTCCTCGGGCCTTTCATCCTGTCCATCAAGATCCCGGCTGTCGGAAGCCATTGATCGCATCCGGGAAAATTCGCATAATCACGACGTGATCTTCCCGTTCAGGACAAGAGGCGGATCTCTCAGTGGATCGTTGGACCGAGATCGAGGTCTTCGTGCAGATCGCCGAGTCCGGCAGCATCAGCCGGGCGGCCGAGGCACTCGGCATCTCGGTGTCGGCGACCAGCCGATACCTGATGGCGCTGGAAGAGCGGCTCAACATCCGCCTCGTTCAGCGGACGACCCGGCAGCTCTCGCTGACGGGCGAGGGCGAAGTCTTCTGCGAGCGATGCCGCGACATCCTCGGCAGCATGAAGGAGGCCGAGGCGAGCGTCAGCGAGGCGGCGCGCAATCCCACCGGCCTCCTCCGGGTCCAGGCGTCCCTCTCCTTCTGTCTTCTGCATTTGGAGCCACTGATACCCGCATTCACCGAACGGTACCCACGCATCCGCGTCGAGATCGTCGCAGCGAACCGCTATCTCGACATCATCGAGAACGGCATCGACGTGGCCGTTCGCACCCGCCGGGTCGAAGCGGATTCGCAGATCACCATCCGCCGCCTCGCGCAGACGCGGCGGCTGCTCGCCGCGACGCCGGGCTATCTGGAGCACCACGGGACACCCGAACACCCGGAGGATCTCGCCCGGCACCGTCTGATCCTCTACACGCTCGCCGACAACTGGACCGAGCTGCGCTTCAGGAAGGGGACAGAGACGATCACCGTTCCGGTCAACGGCGCCCTGAACGCGAATGATGGCCAGCTGATCCGCCACGCCGCGCTGGACGATCTCGGCATCCTGGCGCAGCCAACCTACATCATCCAGGAGGACCTCGCCGCCGGCCGCCTCGTCCGGGTTCTCGACGACTGGGATCTGCCCCGGCTCACGATGAACATCGCTTATCCGACCAAGGCCTTCCTGCCGGCCAAGACCCGGCTCTTCATCGACTTCCTCGTGGAAGACTTCCGCCAGCACGATTACGAGCGGCTCTGGACGGCATAGGATGGCGTACCGACCTGCGCGCCAGCCCTGAACGGGAGCTCATAGTAATTTATCAATTGATATTAAAAACATAATTAACATTATTCGTACTAATTTCTGTAGACGGGCGATTTCTATTTCGGAATGCCCCATCGCATGATTTCCCGATGCAAATCAGGAAGAGGCTGCCATGAGACGTGCCTTCACGAGCACCTGACACTTGATGAACGGCGCACGATTGCAAAGCTCCTGCGGGCAAAGACGCCGCGCACGCGGATAGCTGAGATCCTCGGCCGTGATCGCTCGACGATCCGTCGTGAGATCACGCGGAACTGGTGGCACGACGAAGAAACACCGCGAGCGGATGGCTATTGGCCCATGAGCGCACAACTTCTGGCCACGGCGCGACGCTCGCGCAGCCGCGAGCTTGAACGCCTGCCTGCGTTGCGCGCCGTTGTCATTGATCGCCTGCGCGAAGGCTGGAGCCCGGAACAGATCGCGGGTCGACTCAGGTTCGAGCCGAATGCACCGCGCAGGCTGTGCCATGAGGCCATCTATGCCTGGATCTACTCGCCCACCGGCCAGGGCGAGGATCTGGCCCGCTACCTGCCGGAGCGCAGACGGCGGTGACGGTCACGACGCGCGTCAGCCGAGAGGTCTCGTGTCACCCGACGCCGCCCGGAGCAGTTAGATGCCCTCTTCCGATCCAGGCTTCTTCGGCCATGGCGACGCATTCGTGAGCGCGGCGGCTGGTACGGAACGCGCGGCGGCATGGTTAGCAAGCCTGGGCCGTGCGCCTGGTCGTCCGATGTCGGCTCGCGGGCATTGACAAGGCGAGCGTGCATCATATATCTGAATAATATTCATATTTGGTCAAAAACAATGAGTTCCGGGAAATCACGGCAGGACGAGATCCGCGCCCCTCAGCAGAGGCGCAGTCGCGAACGCGTCGAGCAGATCCTTGACGCGACGAAGAAGATCATCGCGGAGAAGGGATCCGCGCGTCTGAAGATCATCGACATCGCCGATGTCGCCGGGATCACCGTCGGGTCGATTTATCAGTATTTCCCGAACAAGAACGCCATCGTCCACGCTCTAGGCGAGAAATATCTCGACGAATTTCATAGCCTTGTCGAAGCAAGATTGTCCACCCAGCCGCGAACCTCCGGCGAGATGGCAGACATCATCGACGGGCTCGTCGAGGATATCTACCGGATGAGCCTGGCTGATCCGGCCATTCGCGACATCTGGATGGGGGTGGCCGCGGACAAGTCGTTGCTGGAGATGTCGAGGATCGACGGCGAGCGGAACGTCGCCGCTCTGGTGGACGCGGCCCGGGCTCTGGTCGCCGACGCGGAACTGGAGCGCCTGCCGGTCTCGATGCTCCTCATGTTTCAGTTCGCGGATACGGCGATCCGGGTGGCGCTCGACCGGCCGGAAGCGGAGGGGCGCGCCGTCGTCGAGCGTGCCAAGGCGATGCTTCGGCTGATATGGTTCGCGATGACCTGAATTCGGAGCCGGCCGCACCGCCGGCACGCCCGCTCCCCGTGACTCAGAGCATGAACAACGCCACACCGGTCGCGGTCGTCCCGAAGAGCACGAGAAGCAGGACGACCGAGGACGGCGGATGATGCTGCCGGCTGTCTCTGGTTCTGGCACTCAGGATGGCTGACAGGCTGTCGAGATAGGCGGTTTCATCCTCCGGCGTGCCCGAAAGGATACCATTGAATTCGAGCTCGGCTCCCGGATATGGGCGAAGCAGCAGGTCGGCCGATCCCTCCACCACCGTTCTGTAATGGGAGATCGCCGTGACCGCGGCGGCGAGCAGGCCGCCCAGGCCCGAGACCAGCAGAAGGATCGGGATCCGGTCCTCCGGCCATTCGGGATAATTCTCCGTGAACCGTGCCAATGCGCTGATCACGGTCAGGACCCCGGCCAAAGCACCGAGCGAGAGACCGAAGGTCAGCTTGACGTGGCCAACGCGCAGACTTCGCGTTCCCTCCAGCTGGGCGAGATACATCCTGACCAGCGTGTCGATCGCGAATTTCCGCGCCTCGAAACGGAGCTTTCGCCGTTCGAGCCGCTCGATCTCGCTGGGGGCGCGCGAGTTCCCCGGTGCCCCCTCCGATCCATCACGCAGTTGCATGGCTCGCCTCGTCCCGCCGCTCCCGCGCATCCGTCTGGAAGAACAGGTCGTAGAATACCGGCACGGCGATCAGCGTCAGCACGGTCGCGAAGGCCAGTCCAGCCATGATGGTCACCGCCATGGAAACATAGAACGGGTCCGAGAGCAGCGGGATCATGCCAAGGATCGTCGTCGCGGCCGCCAGAACCACCGGCCGCATTCGCGATACCGAAGCCTCGCTGATCGCTTCGCGCAGGTCGGCCACGCTGCCTCGGGTGTGGTCGATCTCCTCGACCAGCACGATGCCGTTCTTGATCAGCATGCCTGACAGGCTGAGCAGGCCGAGAAGCGCGGTGAAGCTGAACGGAAGGCCGGTGCCCAGCAACCCGATGGTCACGCCGTTCACCGCCATCGGAACGAGCAACCAGATGATGAGCGGCTGGCGCAGGGCGTTGAAGAGCAGGATCGTGATGGCGACCATCGTCACGAATGCCAGGGGAAGCTGGCCCATCAGACCCTCCTGAGCTTCGGCGGAATCCTCCTTCTCCCCGCCCCATTCGATCGAATAGCCCCGTGGCAGCTCCATGCCCTCGAAGGCCACATCAAGCTGACGCTGCACATCCGAGACGCTCGCGCCTTGCCGCACGCCCGCCGAGAGTGTGATCGTGGGCTGGCGATCGCGGCGGAAGATCAGCGTATCCTGAGGGACGGGATCGTATCCGTCGATCACCTGCTCAAGCGGAACGAAGGCTCCGGCCGGCTGCGAGTAGACCACGACATCCGCGAGCGACATGCTGCCATCCCGCGGGCCACGGACGTAGATCGGAATCTGCCGCTCGTCCTCGCGCAACACACCGGAGAGCACGCCGTCGGTCGCGAAATTCAGCGCATCGGCGACGTCCTGTCGCGTGACACCGATGGCCTGGGCGCGCTCGTCGGCATCGTCAGGTCGCATGACGATCTCGCGTTGACGCCAGTCGATGCTGAGCCCCGTCAACTGATCCGATCCCGCGCGCATCCGCGTCTCGGCCTGTTCCGCGAGTTGGCGCAGGACATCGCCATCCGGCCCCGAGATCCGGAGCTGGATCGGGTCGCCGCCGCCCGTGCCGAAGACCATTGCGACGGTGCGCAGATCGCCGTCGGGGATCGCCTCGGCCGCGAAGTCCTGCAGCGCGTCGCGCAGAGCGGGGATCTGGTCGGTCGTTTCGGTCCGCACCAGCATGTGGCCATAGGCCGGATTCCCGCGCTGTGTCGCGTAATTGAGCATGAACCGCGTGGCGCCGTTCCCGACGTAGGTCGTGGTCGAGACAACCTGCTCCTGCTCGGCCAGCCAATTCTCCAGCACCTGAAGATCGGCCGAGGTTTCCTGGACCGGCGTTCCCTGCTCCTTCCAGTAGTGGACGAAGAAGATCGGCGTGTTCGCGTTCGGAAAAAACTGCTGCCTGATCTGAGCGAAGGCGAGGAAACATACGGCGGTCAGCGCCACCAGCCCGCCTGCCACGATCCAGCGCCAGTTCAGCGCCAGCCGCAGGACACTCGCGTAGGCGCGGAAGATCGGGCCATCATAGCCCGCGGTCGCGCCGCCGTCGCCGGTCTCGAAGAAATAGTGACCAAGCAACGGCGTGACGGTGATGGCCAGCAGCCAGGACAGCAGCAGCGAAATCGTGATGACCGCGAAAAGCGAGAACATGAACTCGCCCGTCGCATCGGGGCTGAGTCCGATCGGCGCGAAGGCGACGATGCCGATGACGGTGGCGCCGAGGAGCGGGATCTGCGTCTTCCGCGCCGCCTCATCCGCCGCGTCGCCTGACGACATGCCGCGCCGCATCGCTGTCTGCATGCCTTCCGCCACCACGATGGCGTTGTCGACCAGCATGCCCATGGCGATGATCAGCGCGCCCAGACTGATCCGCTCCATCTCGATCCCGAATGGCAGCATGATCGCGAGCGTGCCGAGCACCGTGAACAGCAGGGAAGCGCCGACGACGATCGCCGCCCTGACGCCCATGAACAGCGCCAGAACGACCAGAACGATCGCCACGGACATGGCAAGGTTGACGACGAAATCGTTCGATGCCGCTTCGACGATGACATGCTGCCGGTAGATCGGCCGCAGCTCCACCCCGGCGGGCAGCTGATCGGAGAGTGAAGCCAGATGCGCCTCGACGCGCTTGCCCACCTCGACGATGTTCTCGGTATCAAGCCCGGCGACGCCGAGCGTGAACGCCTCGATTCCATTGTGACGGACCAGCAGGGTCGGATCGCTGACACGCTCGCGCGACAGGTCCACGAGATCGGACAGGCGCACGATCTCGTCGGATACGCCGACGTTGAGCCCGCGCAATTCCTCGAGCGTGTCCGAGCCTTCGGGCACGATGAACCGGGTCTGGCCGTCCGTGCCGGCGGGAGCGAGATTGTCGGCCGCGGCGATTGCTTCGGACAGGGCACCGGGCGGAATCCCCTGGTTGACCGCGAGCGCCATGTCGGGCGTCGCGTAGATGGCCTCTTCCGGCAGGCCCGCGGCGTCGACATTGGCCACGCCATCGACGGTCAGCATCTCGCGGCGCAGGAATCTCGCGAGATCGTGCTTCTCCGCGTCGCTGAAGCCTTGCGCCGTCACAGCGAAGTAGATGCCGAACACATCGCCGAAATCATCATCGACGACGGTGTATTCGACACCCTGGGGCAGAAACTTGGCAGCCTCGCCAACCTTGGCCCGCAGTTCCGTCCAGATTCCGGGCAGACGTTCGCCAGTGACGGCCGGGTCGATCTCCACTTCGAGAAGCGACATGCCGGGCGTGTTGATCGAAGTGACGACATCGACCTCGCCGATCCGCTGAATGGCACTTTCCAGGGGCTCGCTGACCTCGACCGACACTTCCGCGGCCGAAGCGCCGGGATAGCTCGACTGGACGACGGCGGTCTTGATCGTGAAGGCAGGGTCCTCCAGCCGGCCGAGCGAGAAGAAGCCCGCGATCCCGCCGAAGAACACGACGAGTATCAGGATCCAGGTGAGGATGGGTCTTTCGATGCTTCCGCGTGCGATCTTCATGGCAACCTCACTGCTCGAAACCCTTGAAACGGCGCACGGCCTGACCATCCGACAAGGCGGCGAGGCCGGCCGACACGATCTCGTCGCCCGGCTCCAGGCCCTCGGTCACCTTGATCTGGCCCCGGTCGGTCACTCCCACCGTCACGGGCACGCGCGCGAGCACGCCCGCCTCCTCGCCGGCGGGCTCATAGCGCAGCGCGAAATACGCCCCCTCCGGCGTCGTCGCCACCGCGTCCAGCGGGACGACCATGTCGCTACCCTCGGCCGATTGACCGCGCCGCATCACGACCGCGACGGAATAGCCGGGCAGGATCAGCGCATCCTCGGGCGGCTCCATCCCCAGCGTCACCGTATAGGTCCCGGAGACGGGCCCGGTTTCGATATCCGTCTCGACGATCTCGATCGGGTAGAGCGCATCGTCGCCACCGAACCGCGCGAACAGGTCATACCGCGGATCGAGTCCCGCCTGGCGTACGACCTGCTCCGGAACGTCGATCTCGACGCGCAGTTCGCTCATGTCGTGCAGCCGTACCACCGGCTGCCCCGTCGCCACCGTCGTGAAGTTTGCAACCGTCCGGATGGAAACGACGGCGTCGAACGGCGCGGCGAGCGTTGACCGCTCGAGCGCGAGTTCCGCGTTCTCGCGGGAAACCTGGGCGAGCGCGGCTTCCGTCTGGAGCGCCTCGCGCTGAGCCACGCTGATGTTGCCGCCAAGCTGCTCGGCCCGGCTGGCCTCGCGGCGCGCCTGCTGTTCCTGAAGGCGGGCTTGTTCGACGGCCAGCATGAACGGCTTCTGATCCAGCCGGGCGAGCAGGTCGCCCTCGGGGATCAACGCACCCTCCGCGACCGGGAAGTCGACCAGTTGGCCGTCGACCTGAAAACCCAGATCCACGGTTTGCCGTGCGACCGTGCGGCCGAAGAAGGTCCGCTCCATCGCGGGGTCTTCTTGCCCGACGGTCACGAGCCGAACGAGCGGCGGCGGCGCATCCTGCGCGATGGCGAGCGGAACCCAGGCGAGCGAGAAAGCCAAGGTCGCGACGGCGATCGGGATATGCTTGGCGGTCATGGTTGAACTCCGGGGCTGAGGCTCGGCGACGTGGGACATCCATCGCCCGGCCCGACGTCGATGAGCCTCGATACCTCAGGGGAAAACGGCCGGTCAATATAAATCTGACTTTTATTCAGATTTATGAACGGCAGCGCTTGATCGCGTGGGAGCAACCACGCCCCCAACCTGGCCCCACCAGGGGCGAAGTCGCAGCGGAACGGTCAACTGGGGTAGGCCATCCTGCCAAGCCCGGCTCCGCGCCCGTGTAAGCGATGCCGTGGATCAGTGCTCCGGCGATCAGCTGGCTCTGGCGCTTGAGAAGATGGCTGGCGATATGATGCCCGGCCCAGTGCCCAACATCGTCTCGCGTGCCCTGGAGCAGCGACGCCACCCCGGCTCGGGCGGTTGCTATCGTTCAGCGGGCGTCCGGCCCGGAGCGATCTCACCGTAGCCGCTCAGGGGCGAATACCGCTTGGCTGGCGCGTTACCGCGTCGACGGCTTCGATCGCCCGCGCGGTAGCGACCTGGTGGATCATGTGTCCGATCCCCGGCAGGCGGGTCAGGCCGGCCTGGGGGACCTGCCGCGCGAAGGGTGCCGAGTGGATGTCGAGGCCGACCGTCCGATCGGCGTCGCCATGCACGAGGCGGATGGGCATGGAGAGGTCGGGATAGGACGGAATCATTGGCCGCAGCTCCTCCTTGAGCGCGACGAGCTGGCGGGCGTTCTCGCGCAGGCTCTCGGGCCGCAGGACGAGGTCGAGCCCGAGGTGATCGAGATAGCCCGCCGGCACCTCCTGCGGGTCGAAGACCGACCGGAGCGTCCGATCGGCGAAGCCCCGGGTCACGAGATGCGGGATCGCATGCGCCAGCGGCGGGCCGGTCACGGGGCTCGCGAGCAGATCGTTGGTGAGGCCGAGCCCGCCTTCCCAGACCTGGCTTGGCGCGGCGAGCAGCACGAGCGCCGACATCGTCCCGGGCGCGTCCACCGCCCAGGCGAGGGCGACCGCGCCGCCGTAGCTGTGCCCGACGACGATCGGGCGTTCAATGCCGAGTTGGTCGAGCGCGCCCCGGATCAGCGCCGCCTGGGCATTGATCGAGACGCTGCCCCCCGAAGGCACTCCGGACCAGCCGTGGCCGGGACGGTCGATCGCGATCACCTCGAAGCGATCCGCGAGCGCCGGGCCGAGGCGGAAGGTCATGTCGTTGAGATTGCCGCTCGCGCCATGGATGAGGCAGACGGGGCGGCCCCGTCCGGTCCGGCTGAGATGCATCGGAACGCCGTCCACGGTGACGGTGGACGAGACGGCGGAGGCGGAAGCGGTTCCCAACGAGGGCGCGAGCCCGGGCGCGGCGCTCATCGGCGGGGCCGTCTGGCAGGCGGCGAGCGCCGCCCCGGCGGCGAGGAACGCACGGCGTGACATTCGGCAGGAGACCCGAGCCATGTCACGTCCCGGCGGGCCGGATCGACCCGACGAGTTCGCCCACGAGGATGCCGAAGCGGCGGAACTGCGACCGGTTCGCGATCACCCCATCGAGCCCGAGGTAGAGCCAGTCGGTCACATCCACCTGCCAGCCGCCGGCTTCCTCGGGAAGCCGCAGACGGTAGCTGAGGCGCGCGGTGGCGCCCGAGACCTCGATCTCTCCGGTGCCGATGACATCCGGGGCCGTCGCGGTGAAGCGCCCGTCGCCCGCGGGCACGATGCGCCAGGCGCGTTCCTGCGTCCGGCCGGAATCGTAGCGGAAGCTCTCGGTCAGGGTTCCGCCCGTCTCGTCCCAGCTGCCCCGCATGTCGGCGACGAAGCGCGAGGCGACGCGCCCGGTCGGTCCGTAGATGACACCGCTCGCGATCAGCGGTCCGTCCAGGGCCCGCCTCAGGTCGAACGGGGGAGCGGTTTCGGCGTAGTCGGACGGGCTCTGCGCCGTGAAGTCGAGAAAGAGCCGCGCCGCGACCACCAGCCCGAGCGCGAGCAGGGCGACGATCAGGACCAGCCGGGCAAGGATACCGAACGAAAACTCAGGCATGGGTCAGCTCCACCTGCACGACATTGGCGCGCCCGACAGCGAAGGTGGCGGCGCAGGCTTCGAGATAGTAGCGCCAGTGCCGGAGCGTCGCCTCTCCATAGCCGAGCGACGCGAGCCGCCCGCTCCGCGCGACGAGCCGTGACGCCCATTGCCGGCAGGTGAGCGCGTAATGTTGCCCGAAGGCGAAGGGCTCGGCGGCGCGGAGACCCGCCCGGGCCGCTCCCGACACGATCGCCCGCTCGCAGAGCAGCATCCCGCCCGGGAAGATCGCATGACGGATGTAGTCGGTGCTCCGGCGATAGGCCGGGAAATGATCGTCGGCGACGGTGATGGCCTGGATGACGGCGGCGCCTTCGTCGGCGAGCCGGTCGCGAAGCGTCGCGAAATAGGTCGGCCAGTAGCGTTCGCCGACCGCCTCGATCATCTCGATCGAGACGATGGCGGGGTAGCGCCCCGAGGTCCGCCGGTAGTCGCGCAGCTCGATCTTCGCGCGCCCGTCGAGCCTCGCGTCGGCATAGGCCTTCTGCGCGGGCGAGAGGGTGATCGCATCGACGGCGTGGCCCCGGCCGACGGCGCGGTCGGCGAAGCCGCCCCAGCCGCAGCCGATCTCGAGCACACGCTCGCGGCCGCCGAGCCGATCGAGGATCCGGTCGTACTTGCGTGCCTGTCCCCGCGCGAGGTCGGTATCGCTCTCCGCGAAGAGCGCCGAGGAATAGGTGAAGCCCGGGTCGAGCCATTCGCCGTAGAACTCGTTGCCGAGATCGTAATGCGCGCGCACGTTCCGGCCCGACCCCGCGATCGAATTGCGCCGGACGATCCGGTCCAGGAGCCGGAAGCCCATTCCGCGCAGGGGCGACGGGGCGGAATAGGTGCGCATCGCCGCCTCGTCGCGCAGGGCCAGAGAGACCAGCGGTTCGATCCCCGGCGTGTCCCAGAGCCCGGCCACATAGGCCTCGGCGAAACCGATATCGCCGCGCGCGCGCAACGCCGTCACCGCCGCCCAGTCGCGGATCCGGAGCTCGGCCTCCGATCCGGCGCCCGGTCCCGGACTGCCCCCAGGTCCCGAACTGCCCCCCGGCCCCCCGAAGTCATGCACATGGCCTTCGGGAGTCCGCACCCTGAGGCGTCCGGATTCGATCCGCTCGCAGGCGGCGAGGAAGTCGCTGGCGACGCGTTGGATGAGGCGTCCGGTCATGTGAGGTCCTCGGCGGGCGGCAAGGGCCGCGGTCGGAACGAAGCGCCCTTGAGGCGCAGGCGAAGCGCGCGCCAATGGATGAGCGCGATGGCCCGAAAGCCGGCGAAGGGAAAGCGCAGCGCGGCGCGCAGGAGCCGGGGCGCCGTCGGAGGGAGACGTTCACCCTCATAGGTCGCGACGAGACCCTCCGCGCCGTTGCGATAGCCGATCCGGATCGCGATCGCCGCCTCACGGATATCGAAGCGGAAGGAATACTCGCCCGCGACGTCCTGGAACGGCGAGACGTGGAACACCTTGCGCGCGCGCGTCACATCACCGGGGCCGATCGGGACAAAGCCCGGCTTCGCGCAGAGATAGCCGTGGCGGTCGCCATAGGTGTTGTTCACCTCGGCGATCACCGCGACGAGCGCGGGCCCGGAGGCGCGTCCAGAGTCAGGCCCAGTGCCGGACCCGGCGTCGGATCGGGCGGCGGGTTCCGAAAAGGCGAACCAGAAGCTCACCGGATTGAACACCACCCCGAACCAGCGCGGCTGGGTCAGGAGCAGGAGGCGGAACCCGGGCGCGAGCCCGGCGGTCTCGAAGGCGCGGCGCGCCCAGGCCGCCCCCTCGCCCCGGCCGCGCGGGCCGCCGTGGTCGCGGTCGTTCACGCTCGCCACCGCCCGCCCGTTCCGCCGGAACAGCGGCGCGCGACTTTCGGTCTCGGGATCGAGGAGCACGAGATCGAGCCGGTAGCGGAAACTGTCGCGGATCGCGCCTGTTCTTCCGTGCCAGGTCGAGCCGCGCACGAGCTCTACCATGCGGGCACCCCCATCGCGCGGGCGACCCGCATCGCGCTGGCGATGCCGTCCTCGTGGAAACCATTGCGCAGCCAGGCACCCGCGTACCACGTCCGGTTCGCGCCCTGGATCGCGGCGATTCCTTCCTGCGCCCGGATCGCCGCGAGGTCGTAGACCGGGTGGTGGAACTCGGTCTCGTCGTAGATGAGCTCGTCCCGGACCGGGCGCTCCGGGTTGAGGCTGACGAAGAGCGGGTCGTCCGCCGGCAGGTTCTGCAAGCGGTTCATCCAGTAGGTGACGCTCTCGGTCGCGCCCGCCGACCGGTAGACCCAGCTCGACCAGCAGGCCCGGCGCCGGGGCATCCGCGTGGGATCGGCGTGGAGCAGCGCGCGGTTCGGCCGGTAGCGGATCGCGCCGAGCAGGCGCCGCTCGGGACCGGTGGCCTCGGCCAGCAGGCGCAGCGACTGGTCCGGATGGCAGGCGAGCACCACCCGGTCGAACCGCTCGGGCAAGCCGCCGCGCGGGGTCACGCTCACCCCCTCCCTGTCCCGGCGCACGGCGGTGACCGGGGCGCCCGCGCGCAATTCGACGCCGATCGCCGCGAGACGGCGCGCGAGACGCTCGACATAGACCGCTGCGCCGCCCTGAACCGTCCACCACGGATGCTGGCCGGTCAGGCCGAGCAGCCCGTGGTTGCGCAGGAACCGCACGAGGAACGTGGCGGGAAAATTCTCGACCTCCCCCTCCGGCGTCGACCAGATCGCACCGCAGAGCGGCCGGAGGTAGAACCGGCGAAACCCGTCGCCGAGGCCGAGCGCCCCGATGAGCTCGCCAACGGTCTGTCCCTCCTTCGCGGTCGCCTCGGCCCGCCGGCCGAAACGGGCGGCGTCGCGCAACATGCCGAGGAATGCGAGGGACAGGGCGTTCGACGGCTGGGCGAAGAGACCCCGCGGGTCGCTGAACGCGTATTCGATCCGGCCTCCGTCGAGGCTCGCGCCGAAGCTCATGTCGCTGCGCTCGAGCGGCACGTCGAGTTCGCGGAACAGGCGACCCAGATGCGGATAGGTCGCATGGTTGAAGACGATGAAGCCGGTGTCGACCGCGCGGTCGCCGCGCCGCCCGGCCATCACGGTGCGCGCATGTCCGCCGAGCCGCCGTTCAGCCTCGAACAGCGTGACCTTCGCGTGCTCACCGAGCACCAGCGCGGCCGAGAGACCGGCGACGCCACCGCCGACGACGGCGACGCGGAGCTGCTCGGCTATGTCGAAAGGCATCGGGTCGAAAGGCATCGGTCCCATCCTCCACTCTGCCCCTCACTACGCGCGGCTCGACTCGGCGGATCAAAAAAAGATCCACCGCGCCACCGCCGCCGTATTGCGCTCCATGAACATGTGCGCTCGCATCGCCGACCGACGCGCCGGGCCGGAGCCCCGGGGCGGGCACGGTATCGGGCGCGGCGTCTGGCGCGAAACCGATGGGGCGAAGGAGTCGAGCGAGCTGTCCGATCTTTCCGAGCAGACCGGCTGGATGATCGCGGTGCGTGACCGGGGGGACCGCGCGGCCTTCGCGCGGCTATTCGCCTTCTATGCGCCGCGGGTGAAGGCGATGGCGCTGCGCTCCGGCATGCCCGACCCCGTGGCCGAGGACATCGCCCAGGACGTCATGCTGCGCGTCTGGCAGGCACGCGCGGGGTTCGATCCGAGCCGCGCCTCCGCCTCGGCCTGGATCTATCAGATCGCACGAAACCGCCGCGTCGATGTCGTCCGCGGCGACCGAACCCCGGTGCCGGAGCCGCTCGCGGCGGTGCCCGGCCCCGACGAAACCGCCGACGCGCTGGCGCTCGCGCAGGAGATCGCGCGGCTGCGCTCGGCGCTCGACACCCTGCCCGCGCGGCAGCGGGAAATGATCGAACGCGCCTATCTCGGCGAGATGAGCACGCGTGAGATCAGCCGGCTGACCAGCCTGCCGCTCGGCACCGTCAAGTCGCGTCTGCGCCTCGCCATCGACCGCCTCCGGCACGAGCTTCGGAGTTTGAGAAGATGACCGAACCGACCCACCATGTCCCGGACGCGATGCTCGCGGCCTACGCCGCCGGAAGCCTCGCCACCCCCTTCGCCGCGCTCGTCGCGACGCATGTGACCCTCTGCGACGAATGCCGCGCGCGGCTCGACGCCCATCATGCGCTCGCGGGCCTCGTCCTCGACGACCTCGCGCCCGCGGGCCTCGCCGAGGGCGCAGATGCGCGCCTCTTCGCCCGGCTGGACGAGCCGCCGCCCACCGCCGGGCCGGCCGACCCCGCCTATCCGCTCCCTCTCGCCCGGTTCGTCGGCCCGCGCGGCCCGCGATGGCGCTCGCTCGGCTTCGGCGCGCGGCAGGCGATGCTCTGGGCCGGCGCCGCCGGCAGCATCCGCCTGCTCTCGATCCCCGCCGGCCAGGCCGTGCCGGAGCACAGCCACCGCGGACTCGAACTCACCCTCGTCCTCTCCGGCGCGTTCACCGACTCGACCGGCCGCTTCGGGCCGGGTGATCTCGAGGTCGCCGACGAGACGCTCGACCACACGCCGTGCGCGACCGACGAGGGACCCTGCCTCTGCGTCGCCGCCACCGACGCGCCGCTCCGCTTCCGCGCGATCCTGCCCCGCCTCTTCCAGCCGATCTTCCGGATCTGATCGAAAGCCTCCGCCCCCCGATCAGATCCGGAACGTCACTGGATCCGGGCCGCCATCACGGCGAGCGCCCTGCCCTTTGCTCTGTTCCCCGCCTTCCATGATTTTCTTGATGGCATCGCGCGCGTCCTCAACGTCGATCGCGCCGACGCCTTTGATCGTGCCCCGCGACTGATCGCCCGTCGTGCGGTAGCCGAACCAGGCCACAAGTTCCGCATCGCCGTGTGGCCTGCCCCCATTTGGGTTCAAGAGCGGTCCTGATAGACTAATATCATCACGAGCAGGTCCCAAATTGCCGGTGACGAGCCGATCCGACCGTTCTCATGAGGGGTTAGGGGATCGCCGATCGCCTGCGGGAGCCGGCACCCGCGAAGCATCCAAGGCCACCGACAAGAATGACTGTAGGGGTCAGCGGACGGACAGGAAGTCCGCCGGGGTCAGGATCGGGATTTCATGAAAGGGTGACATCACCAGAAGATCCCGGTCACCGGTCACCAGGCAATCCGCCTCGCCCGTCAGAGTCGTCTCCAACAGCTTGTCATCATCGGGATCGCGACACCCCATCTTCGCGCCGGTGATCGCGACCCATTCGGACACCGCGTCCAACTGCGCAAGGAAGAGCGCCCTGCCCTCCCGGCTCACGTACCTGTCGAACTTCGGACGTTCGAGGCGCGTGCGCAGCTCATCGAACGTCTGGTCCGAAAAAAGAAGAACACCGCCGGCCATCCGGACGGCGTCGATCGCTGCGCGGGGCGGCCCCTTCGGCTGCAGGACGGCGCTGATCAGAACGTTGGTATCGAGAACGACGCGCTCAGCTCTCATCGGCCAAGAGCGCATCCAGTTCCGCGTCCGTCAGACCGTTGCCGGCCGCCTCGGCGCCCAAGGCATCCATGGTCGCGCTCAGGCGCTCCCATGCCGCGCCGCGCAGGCGCTCGTATTGCTGTATCGACATCATCACGCCGACCGCCCTGCCCTTTTTGGTCACGCGCACCGGCGCGCTCTGCGCCGAGTCGAGCAACTGGCCGAAGCGGTTCTTGGCATCTCTGGCGGCGATCTCCTTCATGTAGCCATTATGGCCATGATCTCTTCGTGGTTCAATCCTGTTCTTCGCCGGGATGCGGACAGGCATCTCTGGGCAAATATGCGAATATGCACATGTGCGAGTATGTGTTCACAGATTCATTCAAATTTATAATCATGAAAATATATATTTCCACAAATATATATTTGCTAGATAAGCATCATAAACCTTTGGAAGATCATGGGTATGTGTGCAATCATGCATCTGCCCAAAAGGGCAGGAATGCAAATCCACATTTGCATGAACCAGAACGAACTGACGAGGCAGGCATGATCATCGCATTCGCATCCTCCAAGGGGGGGGTGGGCAAATCCACCACTTGCGCGGCACTCGGCGCCTTGCTCGTCGACAGGGGAGAGCGGGTCCACGTCATGGATCTCGACCAGAACCAGACCCTGGCAGTCTGGGCCGAGCGCGGTCCGGTCCCAGGGCTCACCGTCGCCGCGGTCCCGCCGGAGCACTTCTCCGATGCGTTCCGCGCGGCGGGGCGGGGCGGGCACGACCATATCTTCATCGACCTCGCCGGGATGCGCGAGATCACACTGATGAAGGCGATCGGCAAGGCGGATCTGGTCGTCATCCCCACGCAGCATTCCGAACCCGACGTACGTCAGGCGATGATGCTCGTCGCCGATATTCGCGACATCGAAGAGACGCTCGGGCGCGAGGTGCCTTACGGCGTGCTCTTCACCAAGGTTCGGCCGTTGCGCACCAAGCTGGACCAGTTCATCGAGGAGGAACTCGTCCGGGAAGGCATCGCGCGGTTCCGGACCAGCCTGGTCGACCGCATCGCCTACAAGGAGATGTTCCTGAACGGTGTGCCAGCCCACCGCAAGGAGCCCGACCGCGGCGCCGGAGCCGAACTGGCCGCGCTCGCGACCGAGATCACGGCCGCGCTGGCGCCGGGACTTCTCATGACCGCGGCGAGGTGAGCGCCATGGCGAACGAACGTGGCTTCCAATCCATCCGCCGGCCGAGCCGGGACGAGGACCAGCTTCTGGAGGCATTGGCCGAACGCCGCGGCATCGCCCGTCTGCAAGGCCCTGTGGCGCCCTCCAGAGCGGCCTTGGACGGGGCAGGGGAGCAGGCGCCCCCTTCTCCCCCGAAGGCGGTGTCCGAGCCCGCTGAGGTGTCCGCCAATGCCACGGACGATGCTTTTCCGGCTCCTACGCCCCGCGCCAGGATGAAGGCGATGAGCCTGGAACTCCCGGACTACGTGATGCGGGAACTCAAGCGTCGTGCGCTGCGGGATGATTGCTCGGTCCGCTACGTGATCATGCGAAGCCTCGTCGCCCAGGGCGTCAGCATTCACGAAGCGGACCTTGTCGCCGATGGCCGGCGCAGCCGCGGCAAATGAGCGGCGCGCGAGCGGAAGATGGCTACCTGAACGGGCGTCAGGGTTTCGCCCGCGTGACCACCTCCGCCGGGTGGGGGGTCATCCGGAAAGTTCAACCCTTTTCCGGAAGGGTGCCCGAGCCGACCACGTGGACCTGCCGGTCTCCGACAGGCGCGCGGGATGGGAGCAGGCGGATGCCGTCCTCCGCCGCCGTCACGCCCGCGTCCGGATAGGCCGCGAGCGCCAGCTTGAGGTTCTTCGTGAACTCCGGCTTGAAGTGCTTCAGGGCCTTGAAGCCGAGACCGAACTGCCCGTAGAGCGCCGGCCAGGAGATCGCCGTCGGGCGTCCCAGCCGATGGAGGCGGTAGGCGAGCCAGATGTAGATGTCGAGCGCCATGCTCTTGCCGCTGAGTTGGCAGAGCGCGGCATCGAGCAACGGAACGGGATGCTGCTTCATGGCTCGGAAGAAACGGTCGTTCAGCTCGACCGTCTCGTGCCAGAGTTCTCCCTGCTCCGGCGCGGTGTCGGAGAACTGCAGTGCGTTCTCGACGAAGGCGCCATTGTGGCGCAATTCGCCACCTTGCGTGTCGTGGAAGAAGGTCAGATGGCAGGCCGAGATCCTCCGGCCTTGCTCACGGACCTGTCGGTAGGTGTTGCCGCCAACCGGAAGTCCCATGCGATGAAGCCAGACGTTCATCGAACGGCCGATCTCGACGACGCGGCTGTCCGTCTGCAACGCACGCGTCTGGAGATAGAGCAGGATCATCCGGGCGGTCGATCCATAGGGCAGACCGATAGACTTTCCGTAGCGATCCTTGCCACTTTCGATGAGAAGCGTGATGCGATGCCCTTCGCGTCGCCAGAGCTCGATGGTCGGGTTGCGATGGGGCAGGGCGGTCAGACAGAAGCCGGAATACGTGAAGCCCAATCGCCCGGTCTCATCGGTCAAAACGGCGGCGGCGATGTCTGCTAGGATCCGATCGGCACCGAGGGCTTCCCGGGCATGTTCCTTGCCGTGCCTGAGGATCAGGTCGTGGACATCGCCCATCCGGCTCGCCTCGTAGCTTCCTATCGATTGGTGGTGAGATTGGGAGGCGTTCTCCAGATTGTCCAGTTGGACTTTACCGACTGTACTATTTGAAGAATCTTTTTGTTCTCTTTTTGTATAGGTCGGTAGAGTCCAGTGGATAACCGGGGTTTGGTCGGTAAAGTCCAAACTTTGGGTCGGTAAAGTCCAGGGGATAAGTGGGCTTGGCTGTGGATAGCCGCATGGGTCGGTAAAGTCCAAGGAGACCTGAGCGCAACTGATTCGCGTCGCGGCTGTCCCATGCTTTTCCGCCGAATTCGGGGTGAGATTTTTGCGCGGTCTCGATGCGGCTACGAGAAGTTTGGACTTTACCGACCGCCACATATGCTCGGTCCCACGCTGTACCTGCGCCGAGGCGAGCGCGTTGAAGAACCGGCGGCAGGCCTATCTGGCGCGGAACCGGAGACCACACCCGACCAAGCGCTAATCGACCGGGGCGAAGCCGAGGATGTCCTCGAACCGATCGCGGAATCTCGGCCAGGCCTCGGGGTTCACCAGCCGGGGCGGGCGGCGGCCGGCGAGGATCTCGATCCACTGGCTCGCCGCGTATCGGGTGATGGCGGTCTGGGATTCCGCCGACATGCCGGCGATATGCGGATTTGCGATCACGTTGTCGAAGGCGAGCAGCGGGTGATCAGGGGCGGGCGGCTCCTCCAGGAAGACATCGAGCCCCGCCCCGGCGAGCCGTCTGTCGGTCAGGGCCTGAGCCAGATCCGCCTCGTCATGGATGCCGCCGCGCGCGGTATTAACGAAGAAGGCCGTCGGTTTCATGCGCGAGAACTCGGGGAGGCCGATGCTCCCGAAGGTCTCTTCGGTGCGCGGGCAATGGATGCTGATGAAATCGGCGGCTGCGAAAAGCGCGTCGCGCGAGACCGGCGTCGCGCCGCGGGCCTCGATTTCCGCGGGGTCGAGATAGGGGTCATGGGCGATGACCTTCATCCCGAAGCCGTCGCGGCAGATCCGGGCGGTGATCCGGCCGATATTCCCGATGCCGAGGATACCGACCGTCTTTCCCTCGATGTTGTTGCCAGTGAAGATGAACCGGTCGACGTCGGGCGCGCGGCGGACCGCGTCGTTGGTCATGACGATGCGCTTCGAGAGCGCCAGCATCAGGCCCACGGCATGTTCCGCGACGGCGCGTGCGTTGCCGCCGGTCTGGTTGCAGACGAGAACGCCCGCGCGGGTGCAAGCCTCGACGTCGATCACGTCGTAGCCCGAGCCGGTGGAGCTGATGGCGAGCAGGTTCGGCGCGCGCGCCAGCAGATCCGCGTCGCCGAGCCAAGCTTCGTCCAGTTCCACGCGCGACTGGATCTGATAGCCGTGCGCTCCGGCGAAGATCGCGTCGTTGCGAGGCCGCTCGTTGGCGTAGCGCAACCGCTGGACCTCGATATGCGACGCGTCCCGCAGGATCTCCTCGGCGGCCGCGTCGTCCGCCCAGCGTTCGAAATAGACGAGTTTCGCCTTGCGCCGCTGATCGGTCATCGTCGGCCTTTCATGTCATGAAGTCCGTCCTGCATGTCATGCCGCGCCGCTTCGGGACAGAAGTTTGCCGGTATGTCTCCGAGACATTCCCGAGAGGTCGGGACCGCCGGGAAGGCGCCATAAGAAGACGATAGGGCAGGACAGCCGAAACGGTATTGGATCAGCTTCCCGCGCCGCCGGCATGATCCGCGCGACGGCGCTTGCCCGCGGGGACGCAAGACCAGGGCCCGAGGGGCCAAACTCCGCCAGGAGTATCGCGCCCGGACAAGCAAGAATGGGAGGGATCATCCGATGACGGGGTTCAATCTGACGCGACGCGACCTGCTGCGCCGTGGGGCGGCGTTCGGCGCTCTGCTCTGCGCTCCGGCCGTCCTGCGCGCCGAGAGCTTTGCGACGCGGCCCGTGCGCATCTTCGTGGGCACGGCGGCCGCCGGGAGTACCGACCTCGTAGCGCGCCTGCTCGCGCAGCGGTTCGAGGCGGCGCTTGGCCAGCCGGTCGTGGTCGAGAACCGCCCCGGCGGTGCGACGACGATGGCGACCGGGCTGGTGGCCCAGGCCGAACCGGACTGTCAACGGCGGAGCAAAACCAGGCCGTTGGGCGGCGCAAAAGTAGGCCACTTGGCGCCGCAAGCGGGTCCTCCGCCCCAGGGTTTCTTGAGACATCCCAGACGGCTTAATTTGGGCCGACGGAGGTGTTGAGATGGGTGAGAATGAGCACGGAGGAGCTTCGAGCGCGGAGACCTCGGAT
>NZ_JBKQWU010000054.1:0-21597 GCF_047275745.1 Amaricoccus sp. W119
CGCACCATCGTATTTCACGGTGAGAAAGACCGAGTTGTGGATCCTCGAAACGCGACCCTCATCGTCGCCGGGCTTTCGGAAGACGGCCAGGAAACGCGAGAGACTGGCAGGACCGGCGGCCGCGACTGGAGCCGCGTATGCCGGCACGGCGCCGATGGCCGGCCGGGCGTCGAGCTTTGGCTCGTGGAAGGCGCGGGCCACGCCTGGTCGGGGGGCGACGCGTCAGGCTCCTTCACGGACGCCTCTGGACCGTCCGCGTCGGCCGAGATGCTGCGGTTCTTCGCACCGGAGTGAGGGCGAGTGGGCGGCGGTGGCACAAAGAAGAAACCCAATTATGCTCGCGATCAGGCCCCGCCGGTCAAATACCGCCGCCCATGCTTTGGGTGCTCAGGCCCTTGATACCGGAAGACCCAAGCTCGGCTAGCGTGGCCGCGCCACCAACGCGGCCGAGGAGCGAGACCACGAGCGGAACCGAGAGATAGAACCCGGCCAGGGAGCAACAAATCGCTCAGACGACTCCGATTACGAAGGCTTTGGCCAGCGAGATCAGGATCCTGAGTTTCGTCGGGCCCGCGCGCACGCGACCATCGCGACGGAGCAGACCGTGGATCGCTCGCTCGGAGTCGATCTCGATGTCCGTGATCATCCGGTGGCGCGCGCAGTCCATATCTGGGTCTCGGAGATCCCCGTGTGGTGGTAGCGTTCTGTATTCCCACGACGAAACAGAGGCAGGCCGGGGCAAACACCCGCCCGGTCGGGGTGGTGAACGCTCCTCCGCCACGGAACCGTCGAGGAGACCGCCCCGCGGCGCCAGCGGCAGCGTGTACTGCCGGCCGCCCCATGCGCCATCGAGCCGCGGGCGGCGGCCCTACGCGCGCGTGAGCCGCTGTGGGACGGGGAGCAGGCTTGAACCGCGATCGATCCGCGAAACCGGCGCGACCAACGGAACTCCGGAAGCCGTTCCCCGCTTTATGGAGGCTTGATCGGCGCGACCTGGCGGTCAGCCACAATATCGAAGGATAAGCCATGAATTCCATCGTCTACCTCGTCGGCCTCATCGTGATCGTGATGGCCATCCTGTCGCTCGCCGGCATTCATTGAGGAAACGGACCATGGTTGATCACCTCGACGCGCCCGCTCCGGCTCACATCATGGACTGGCCAGCGATCTTCGCGGGCGCCGCGATCGCCGCTGGCACGACCATCGTCTTCACCGGCTTCACAGCCGCGCTTGGACTGGGCAGCGTCTCGGCCGAACCCGGCCACGGCATGGGAGCGTTCGTAGGCGCGCTGGTCGCGATCTTCGCCTTCCTCACCATGGTGGGCTCCTACGCGCTCGGAGGCTATGTGACCGGCCGGATGCGGACGCCAACCTCGGGGGTCCGCTCCGACGAGGCCGTCGCTCGGGACGGGGCGCACGGGCTGACGATGTGGGCGGTCAGCACGCTCGTCGGCGCGTTCCTCGCCTTCGGTGCCGTCTCGGGTGGCGTGAAGACAGCGGCCGACGCGGCGGGATCGGTGGTCGAGGCTGGCGGCCAGGCTGTCGGCGGCGCGTTGCAGGGTGCCGGCAATATCGCGGGAGGCGTTGTCAGCGGTGCCGGCCAGATCGTAGGCGGCGCGGCGCAAGGCGCGGGAGAGGCGGCAGGGGGTGGCGGTCTCGAGAGCATGCTGCCCGCCGGGGCGCAAGGCAATCCGCTCGAATACATCACCGATCGGCTGCTCCGCGCTCAGGACACCGTGCCGCAACAATACTCCAACGAGGACATCCAGCGGGAGATGGTGGGCATCGTGGGCACCGTGCTTCGCACGGGCGAACTGGGCCAGGAGGATCGCGACTACCTCGCGCGTGCGATCGCGGCGCGTACGAACCTCAGCGAGACCGAGGCCAACGGGCGCGTGGACGAGGCGGTCGCGGAAGTGACCGCGCTCCGCGAAGAGGCGCAGCGGAAGCTCGATCAAGCCCGGCAAGCCGCGGATGACGCGGTCGCCCAAGCCCAGGCTCAGGCGGACCAGCTGCGGGCCGAGGCGATCGACGCGGCCGAAAAGGCGCGGCGCGCGGCGAGCTGGGGTGCCTTCCTACTCGCAATGTCGGCGCTGATCTCGGGCGCGGCCGCGTTCGCGGCGGCGATCAAGGGCGGCGCGGACCGAGACGAAGGCACGGTCTGGCGCGGCCTCGTGCACGGCCCGCGCGCCTGACCCGAAAGGATGGCGGACCGAGGGTCCGCCATCATTCAACCAGAGCTTGGCTGTCATAGCCCAGTCGGTGATCAGCCACGCAGCCGGGCAACCATCGATCAACCGGTGGCGCCGACGTCTGCCCCGCCGGCCAAGGCGCGCCGCGGCGGCAGCACATCCTGGTCCACCACGGTGTCGGTCTTCGCGCGCAATCCGTCATAGAAACAACCGAGGGCATTATCCACCAGCGATCTCTCTGCATGTAAGGCGTTGACCCGGACGCGTTCTGCACGGCCGCATGACAGTTGGTCGTTCAGATTGGATAGGCCGAGTCGCGGGGCGACAACGACGCTGCTTGGCACGAATGATTTCTCGCTTCACTTAGTTTATCGGAGGCTCTGCCCGATGAGGGGTAGACCGGGGGCCCACCGCGAGACCTTGTTTGAAAAGCACGATGACACCCTCCGCGACGGCCCGGCTCAAAGCGCTGAGCGCGCTCGGCATAGTTGACACACCGCCTGAGCCGGCGTTCGACGGGCTCGCAACGATGGCGCGGATGATCTGCCGGACGCCGACCGCGCTCATCAGCCTCGTCGACGCCGACCGGCAATGGTTCAAGGCGCGCGTCGGTTTCGAGCCGTCCGAGACCGGGCTCGAGAAGTCGGTCTGCATCCACGCGCTCGCGCAGGATGCGACGCTGATCGTGCCGGACCTGTCCCTGGACCCCCGCACCAAGGATAATCCGCTGGTCACCGGCGAGCCCGGAATCCGCTTCTACGCCGGGGCCGTGCTGCGGACCTCGACCGGCCAGGGAATCGGATCCCTCTGCGTCATCGACACGGTGCCGAGACCGGGTGGACTGAGCGCGGAACAGCGGGCGCTCCTAGAGGCGCTGGCGACGCAGGCGATGGCGCTGATCGAGATGCGCGTTCACATGATCAAGCGCGAGAGCGACTCCGCCGAGGATCGCGAGAGCGCCGAGCGCTCCCGCCTCGCGGCGGAGGCGGGCCGCGTTGGGACTTTCGACATCGACGTCGCCACCAATGTGATCTCGGTATCACCCGAAATGTGTCGCGTATTCGGAATGGAGATCCGCCCTTCCTACGACGCGACCGAGTTCGAGGAATTGCTGCTCCCGGAGGACCGGGGCATGCAGTCATCGAGCACGGATCGCGGTGCCGGGACCAGCGCGCAGGTGGTGGAATATCGCATCCGACGCGCCGGCGACGCCGCCGTGCGGTGGATCGCGCGCCGCGGCGACTTCGTGCGCGCGCCGAACGGAACGGTGACCCGCTTTACCGGCACGGTCAGCGACATCACGGACCGCAAGCTCGCCGAGTTGCGCCAGCAGGTCCTGATCGACCTCGCGGAGGTCATCCTTGGCGCCGATACCATCGCCGAGATCGTGACAGAGGCCTGCCGACTGCTCGGAACCAATCTCGGGGTCCAGCGCGTCGGCTACGCGTCGATCGACCTTACCGCCGAGCTTTTCACCGTCGAGGGCGACTGGCACGCCGAGGGCGCCGCCAGCCTGGCCGGCACTCACGGGCTCGCGGCCTTCCAGATGACGGCGCACGAGCTGCGGCAGGGTCGTCCGTTCATCCGGTCCGACATCGGGTCTGGATCTCTGTCCGCTCCCGACGAAGCGAGCTATGCCGCGATCGGCGTCGGTGCCACGATTGTCATCCCGCTTAGGCGTCGCGGCCAGCTCGTGGGCTGTCTTTTCGCTCAAAGTGCGCGGCCGCGCACCTGGGTTGATGAAGAGCGGCTGTTCCTCGAGGCGGTCGCCGAGCGGATCGACGTCGGGATCGCGAGAGTGCGCGCCGAGGACGCCCAGCGGCTCCTGAACGACGAGCTCGGGCATCGGTTGAAGAACACCCTCGCCATGGTCTCGGCGCTCGCGAAGCAGACCCTGCGCGGCGTGACGGAACGCGAGGCGGTGGAGGCGTTTCTCGCGCGGATCGCGGCGCTCGCCACCGCGCATGACGTCCTCCTGCGCACGAGCTGGACCTCGGCGCGGATCCGCGCCGTCGTCGAAAGCGGCATGGCCATTCACACTGAGCCAGCGCGCTATCTCGCGCGCGGTCCCGACATCCGGCTCGGGCCCAAATCCGCGCTCTCGATCGCGATGTTGCTCCACGAGCTCGCGACCAACGCCAACAAATACGGCGCACTGTCGGCCGAGAGCGGAATGGTCGAGATCGACTGGGAGATCGTGCGCGACGCGGGCGAGGCGGAGCTTCGGCTCCGTTGGCGCGAGCGTGGCGGGCCCAGAGTGGACGAGCCGGTTCGGAAAGGCTTCGGCTCGCGGCTGATCGCCACCGGAATCTCAGGAACGGGCCGCGCTGAGCTGAGTTACCTACCGGAGGGCCTTCGCGCCACCTTCCATGCGTCGATGCGCCTTGTAACTCAGAGTTGAGGTTGGCGATGACGCGCGCGAAACCTTCGAGGCCGCTCGTGCTGGTCGTCGAGGACGAGCCTATCTTGCGATTGGACACAGTGGACATGGTCGAGGAAGCCGGGTTCGACGCCGTCGAGGCGGCGAATGCCGACGCGGCCCTGGAGATCCTCCGCGCGCGGTCGGATATCGCCATCCTGCTCACCGACATCGACATGCCGGGCTCGATGGATGGCATCAAGCTTGCCCGGACAGTTCGCGACCGCTGGCCGCCGATCGAGATCATCATCGTCTCGGGCCACCGAGGTGTGCCGGACGCGGACATGCCCGCCCGCGGCCTCTTCTTCTGGAAGCCACTGCCGCATCGCGAAGTCGCGGTAGCGTTGCGGTGCCTCCTACAATGAGACTGCGTGGCTGACGCCAAGCGAGAACTCCTGCGACCGTCATGTGGGCTTTCGCCTCGGGAACACCTCGGACCCGGCGCGGCCGCCGCACGTCATGCCGCGCGCGGGGGCAGGGTAAAAGCGGCGGTTCACGGCCGGAAAAGTTTGGGTCAGGCGCACTCATGACCGGGTCTTCCAACGTGGCCCCTCGGCGATCCGGAACACGCATCATCGCGCCGCGTTCTCCGTCACACAACACATCACGGAGGAAACCCAGATGGACCATTCAACCCACGAGGCGCTGGCCGCCGACGAGCTGACCGATTCCAATCTCGTCGACGCGACGATCTACGGCCCCGGCGACGAGAAGGTCGGAACGATCTCGCACCTGCACGGCGCCGGCCCCGGAGCCACGGTCATCGTCGACGTCGGCGGCTTTCTCGGCATCGGCTCCAAGCCGGTCGCGATCCCGATCGTGAACCTTAACTTCATGCGCGACGAGAGCGGGACGATCCACGCCACCACGACGATGACGAAGGACCAGGCAAAAGACCTCCCCGAGCATCGCGACTGACTCTCTCTCCAAGGAAGGCTGTGGGTTGCCGGCGTTTTCCGGCGCCCGTTACCAACCCGCGCTCGAGACTGCTTGAGGCGCGAGCCCCGCGGCGCGCAGGTGGTCTCAGAATGCTTCGCGGCGATGTGACCATCGGGCGGGACCCCGTCGGACGCTTGCCGGGCAATGAAGGATCAGCTCCGTGACTTACCAGCCCTACTCCCTAGAGCGCCCGACCATCGCGCGGCACGGCGCTTACGCCGCGCTCGTGCCATTCCCATTTGTCTGCTTCATCCTCGCGTTGGGAACCGACCTGCTCTACATCCGGACCTCCAACCTGATGTGGCAGAACTTTTCCGCGTGGCTGCTGCTTGTCGGGCTGGTGATGGGAGTTCTGGCCGCCATCGCCGGAACCGCGGAGTTGATGCTCCGCCGTGATCTCCGTATGCGACCCGTCGCCTGGATCCAGGGTGGGCTCGGGTTGCTGGCCCTGGTGCTCGCCTTTCTCAACAGCCTCGTCCACGCCCGCGACGGCTGGACCGCCGTCGCCTGGGAGGGCCTCGCGCTTTCCTTCGCGACGGTGCTCGTCGTGATTGTCGCGGCGATCCTCGGCCGCGTCCTGATGCACGATTGAAGGATCCCCAGCCATGCGCGCAGCAGTTCCATCTTGCCTCGCCGCCATCATCCTGCTCGGGATGGTCGCACCACCTACGCGCGCGGCCGAGAGCTTCGATCCCGCGAGCCAGATCGGTCCGAACCCGGTGCTACCGGATCCCCAGTCACCCATCCTCCCCGACATGAAGGTGGCCGAGGTCGTCGGCTGGCGGCCCGGCGAGACGCCCACGGTACCGGACGGGCTTACGATCACCGCTTATGCGACCGATCTCGCCAACCCGAGGACCGTGCACACGTTGCCGAACGGTGACGTGTTGGTGGCGCAGTCACGCGCCCCGGAGGGCGAGCCTCCGTCGCGACCGAAGGACATCATCCGGGGCTGGATCATGGCGATGGCGCACGGGGAGGGCGCGGCGCCGTCAAGAGAAAGCAATCTCGTCACGCTGCTGCGCGACACCGATCGCGACGGAGTCGTCGACGGACGCTTCGATCTCCTGACCGGGCTCCACTCGCCCTTCGGCTTGGCGTGGGCGGATGACACGCTCTACGTCGCGACCACCGACGGCATCCTCGCCTACCCCTATCAGCTGGGAAAGACGGCGATCACCGGAGAGGCGCGCGTCCTCACGCCGCTGCCCGGCGGCCCGATCGACCATCACTGGACCAAGGACCTCGCGCTCAGCCCCGATGGCACCAAGCTCTACGCCTCGGTCGGTTCCAACTCCAACATCGCCGAAAACGGGATCGAGGCGGAGAAGGATCGCGCGGCGATCTGGGAAATCGATCGAGCGACCGGAGCGTCGCGCATCTTCGCGTCCGGCCTGCGCAATCCGAACGGGCTCATCTTCCAGCCCGAGACCAAAGCGCTCTGGACCGTGGTTAACGAGCGTGACGAACTTGGCCCCGATCTCGTCCCGGACTACATGACTTCGGTCCAGGACGGCGGCTTCTATGGCTGGCCCTGGAGCTATTACGGCCAGCATGTCGACCGACGCGTTCATCCGCCTCGACCTGACATGGTGGCGAAGGCGATCGCGCCGGACTACGCTCTCTCGAGCCATGTCGCGCCCCTCGGGATGATCTTCTCAGACGGCTCGGCGCTACCCGAGCCCTATGCCTCCGGCGCCTTTGTCGGCGAGCATGGCAGCTGGAACCGCGATGCGTTCAACGGCTACAAGGTCGTCTTTGTTCCGTTCGCGAACGGGGTCCCCGCCGGGCCCGCCCGCGACGTCGTCACCGGCTTTCTCGCCGGGGATCAGGCGCGCGGACGACCGGTGGGGCTCGGCATCGACGGGACCGGGGCGCTGCTCATAGCCGACGACAGCGGGAACACGATTTGGCGTGTCGCCGCCGCCGATGGCGCGAAGACGCCCGCGCCCGTCGGCACGGATCAGCTTCCCGGAGTGATCGCGCCAGAGGGGGCGCCGTAGCCGACATCTATAATGGGCCCGGCTGATCAGCCTGGTGTCCGAGCACCTCCGCTTCAGTCGCGTCGAGAGCGCCTTCCGCCTCGGGCTCCGTCTCGGTGCGCCGCGCGGCCAGGCCGCCGATCCCCAGACCAGCCGCCATGGCGACGAGTATCATCGCCACCGATCGCACCCGGAGCGCGAGCTCCCAACCCGGTCGCAGGCGCTTCGGCACCAGGCCGTAGTCCAGCGCCGCGGCGAAGAGAGTCGTGCCGAACGCGCGCCCAAGGATCCCTATCGCGGGCCTGGTGGCGGGGGCGGGCGTGATGGCGGCGAAGGCGGCGCCCCAGAAGAACGAGGCGCCCACGTTGATCAGGACGCCCGGCACGGTGCGCGCCACATCGGCCTTGTCCCGCCGCGCGGCCGCCGCCCCGTGCAGGATATGACTCGTCGCGTTGATGGGCCGGGCCGCGGACCGCCCCTCGAGCCGCGCGCTCAGCGCGACGGCGGTCAATGTCGCCAGCGCCGCGCCCGCTCCTGAGTAGAGAGCGAACCGAATGCGTGCGTCGCGCATGTTCGCCTCGGGCTGCCGACGCGCCTGAAGATTGGCCGGCACGCGCCCGGCAACCGACGGGTCATGCCCGAACGCGTGACGCCCGTTCTCCGCGTCGCCGCCCTGGTCGCAGAGGGGGCACTCGTTTCCGTCATCGTCGACGCGCATTCTCGGCTCCCAAGGTCTCCGCGGGCCGTCACCCGCGAGTTCAGTTACCTTCATAAATGTCGTCGCCGACGGCTGTGTTCCGTCGCAAGCCAAAGCTCCCGTCGCCGAGCAGCGATGACACGATCGGCCGCGATGGCCCGCATCCGCGGTCTCCGCGACCGAAAGCCGCGCCTCGGAACCGAAGCGCACCCGTCCCGATTGCGTCATCGAAGAGGCATGCTTCCGGGAGGGCGAGCTTGGAACAGATCTGGCGGTCCTTCCTGAGCGCGGACATCGGGCTCCCGATGATCGCGAGCCTGCTGACGGGCGTGCTGATCGGCCTCGAGCGCGAAGCCCGGGGCAAGGCGGCGGGGCTTCGGACGCACGCGCTCGTCTGCTTCGCCTCGACGCTGGTCATGCTCGCCTCGGCGCGCCAGGCGGAATGGCATGTGGAGTTCCTCCCCGGTGGAACCATCGTCGCCGACCCCGCGCGCATGGCACATGGCGTCCTGACCGGGATCGGGTTCCTCTGCGCCGGCGTCATCTTTCGCGAAGGCGCTTCGGTGCGGGGACTGACGACGGCCGCGTCGCTCTGGGCGACCGCGTCGATCGGTCTTCTCTATGGCGTCGGGCTGTACTGGCTGGCCGTGAGCGGCACCATCCTGACGCTGCTCGTTCTCTCGCTCCTCCGGCTGATCCAGTCCCTGATGCCACAGCGGATCGAGGCGCGTCTGGTCGTGGTGACCCAAACGAGCGGCGGGCTTTCGGCCGACGGGCTGCGCGAGATCCTGAGCGCGCGGAACCTGCGGGTCGGCGCCATGGCCTGGGACTCGACGGGGTCGACCGGCCACCTCGAACTCAGCGTGCGGACCTGGTTCAGCGACGAGCATCAGGCGGACGAGCTCGCGGCGCAGATCGCCGCGACGCCCGGCGTGATCGGCTTCGCCATCATTCCGGCGCGGGACGATGGATCGGCGATCACCTAGGCGAAGCGCGTTCGCGCCGCGCGTTCGGCGGAACCCGCCCGGACGCTCCGCATTTTCTTCGGGTAACGCAATCGAGGGACAGCGCGATGATGATCCGAAAGCTCGATGACCAGAACGGTCTCAAGACCTACGCCGTGATCCTGGAGACCGGCGACGAGGTCATGGCCTGCCTCGAGGAATTCGCGCGCGCGGAAGGCATCGACGGGGCCGAACTCAGCGCGATCGGCGCGTTCCGGCGCGCGTCGCTGCTCTACTTCGACTGGGAGCGAAAGGAATACGAGGAGATCCCGGTCGACGCGCAGGTCGAGGTCGCCTCGTTGAACGGCGACATCGGCGTCGACGAGCACGGCGCGCCGGCGCTGCATGTCCATGTCGTCCTCGGCCGCCGTGACGGTTCCGCTCTGGCTGGACATCTGAAGTCGGGGGAGGTTCGGCCCACGCTGGAGATCATCGTGATAGAGACGCCGAGCCATCTGCGCCGGACCCACGATGCTACGACCGGCCTCACGCTGATCCAGGTCTGATGTCGTCGCCCCGCTCGGAGCGATGGTCCTGAAGCCCGGCATGCACATCGGCCCCGCGCCCACGATGCGAACGCGACTCGACGACCTGCGCGCGGACGAGAGCGCGCGGTCTCGGCGTAGCGCGTTTTCGCCTCACGGACGCAACGTTCGCGTAGGCCGATCAACCGACGCTCAGGCCGCGGGCGAGGCGATACCCCGACCACAACAGGCTCTCGGCGACCGATCGTCGGGCACCGCGTTTCGCGCGCGAGCCAGTTTCGTCATCATCGCTTTGTCCTCCCTGCCCGCCCCTGGGTATGCCTGGAACAGCTCGGCTCTCGAGCCCGCGGGTCCGGAAGCAAGGCAGGTGGCTGAGCTCTTCTGGGTGATGGCCGTCGCGGGCGGCGTCATCTGGATCGGCGTCATGATGGCCTATCTGCATGCGCGCAGGTCCCGGCCGCGCCCCTGGAGCGAGGCGGCCGCCGGGCGCCTGATCTTCTGGGGCGGCGTCGTTTTCCCGACCGTCAGCCTCGCCGCGCTGCTTGGCTACGCGCTCTGGCTCATGCCTGGCCTCCGGCCCTGGACCGAAGCCACGCCCGCCGGCTTGGTGGTAGAGGTGACTGGTCGGCAATACTGGTGGGAGATCACCTATCATCCACCGGGCGGCGCGCCGGTCACGACCGCGAACGAGCTTCGCCTGCCGGTCGGGGAGCCGGTCGAGTTCCGGCTCGCCAGCCCGGACGTGATCCATTCCTTCTGGATCCCGCCGCTCGGCGGCAAGATGGACATGATTCCTGGTCGCGTGAACCGCCTGACCCTCGAAGCCGATCGGCCGGGAACGTTCAGAGGCGCCTGCGCCGAGTATTGCGGCACCTCGCACGCGCTGATGACCCTCACGGCGGTCGCGGAGGGCGCGGATGCCTTCGCGCGATGGCTCGCGTCCGAGGCCAGCCCGTCGCCGGGCATCGGAGCCGCCGGGGCGGACGCCTTTCTCGAGGAGGGGTGCGGCGCCTGCCACACAGTACGCGGCACCGAGGCGGCGGGCCGCGTGGGGCCCGATCTGTCGCATTACGGCGCGCGGGCGAGCCTCGGGGCTGGAGCGCTTCCCCGATCCCCGGTCAACACCGCCCGCTTCATCGAAAGCCCGGAAGCGGTGAAGCCCGGAGCCGAGATGCCCGCCTACGACATGCTGAGCGACGAGCGGCTTTCAGCGATCGCGAACTGGCTGGAGGGCCTGCGATGAACCCGCCGGGCGAAGACCAGGGCCGGGCGCAGGAGCGCCGTCTCCGTGCCACCTGGGCGAGCCCGCCCGGCTGGCGCTACTGGTCGGACGTCAACAACACCAGCGTCGGACTCTGGTACGGGGCGACCGCCTTCGCCTTCATGCTGTTCGCCGGCTGCCTCGCGCTTCTCGTGCGCGCGCAGCTCGCGGTGCCCGACAACGACCTCGTCTCCGCCGAGCTCTACAATCAGGCCTTCACGCTCCACGGCACGGTCATGATGTTCCTCTTCGCGGTGCCGATCTTCGAAGCCGTGGCGATCTACCTGTTGCCGGGCATGCTCGGCGCGCGCGACCTGCCCTTCCCCCGGCTCTCGGCCTTCGGCTTCTGGAGCTTCCTGATCGGCGGCGTCTTCGTCTGCGGCTCGATCTTCTTCGGCGCGGCGCCCTCGGCGGGCTGGTTCATGTACCCGCCGCTCGCGACCGACGAGGAGCTCTCCGGGATCGGGGCGGACATCTGGCTGCTCGGCCTCTCGTTCATCGAGGTCGCCTCGATCGCGGCGGCGGTGGAGATCATCGTCGGTATCATGAAGTGCCGCGCGCCCGGCATGCGCGTCAACCTCATGCCGCTCTTCGCCTGGTATCTCCTCATCGTCGCGGGAATGATCCTCTTCGCCTTTCCGCCTCTGATCGCGGGCGACATCCTGTTCGAACTCGAACGGATGTTCGGCTGGCCGTTCTTCGACCCGGCGAAGGGCGGCGACCCGCTGCTCTGGCAGCACCTGTTCTGGATCTTCGGCCATCCGGAGGTCTACATCATCTTCCTGCCAGCGATCGCGCTGCTTGCGATGATCGTCCCGACGTTCTCGCGGCGGCCGATCGTCGGCTATTCCTGGATCGTGCTGGCGGCGGTCGGGACCGGCTTCCTGTCGTTCGGGCTCTGGGTCCACCACATGTTCGCGACGGGACTGCCGCAAATCTCGCTCGCGTTCTTCTCCGCCGCCTCCGAAGCGGTGGCAATTCCGACGGCGGTCCAGATCTTCGTCTTCCTCGCCACAATGCTGGCGGGCCGGGTCACCCATTCGACGCCGATGCTGTTCGGCATCGGCGGCGTCGCGATCTTCGTCATCGGCGGTCTGACCGGGGTCATGGTGGCGCTCGCGCCGTTCGACTGGCAGGCGCATGACACCTATTTCGTCGTCGCGCATCTCCACTACGTCCTGATCGGGGGAATGCTGTTCCCGATCGTCGCCGGGATCTACTACTGGTACCCGCTCCTCGGCGGCAGGTTCCTCTCCGACCGGCTCGGCACGATCGCCTTCTGGACGATGTTCGCGGGCTTCAACGTCGCCTTCTTCCCGATGCATCTCGCGGGTCTCTGGGGCATGCCGCGTCGGATCTTCGTCTATCCCGAGGAAGCCGGCTGGGGCCTCGTTAACCTCATTTCGACCGTCGGCGCCGCCTGTTTCGCCGCCGGGGTCCTCCTCGTCGTCCTCGACGTGCTCCGCTCGAAGAAGCACCAGGTCCAGGCGCCGCGAAACCCCTGGAACGCAGGCACGCTGGAATGGGCGACCTCGCCCGACGAGGACTGGGGCGTCCGATCGGTCCCCCGCGTCTCCAGCCGCTATCCGATCTGGGACCAGCCCGAGGTCGTGGCCGAGATGAACGCCGGGGAATGGTACCTGCCCGACGCGGAGGAAGGTCGCCGCGAAGCTCTGGTCACCTCGGTACTCGACGCGGATCCGGAGCAGGTGCTCCGCGTCGGCGGGCCGTCCTGGCTGCCGATGGCCGCCGCCTTCGCGCTCGGCGGGGTCTTCATCGCGCTGACCTTCCACTGGTGGCTCATCTCGCTCGCCTGCGGCCTGATCTTCCTCGTTCCGCTCTTCATGTGGATCTGGACCGGAACCGGCGAGATCCCGGAGAAGCCCGAGAAGGACGTGGGCCGCGGACTCAGCCTGCCGCTCTACGTATCCGGCCAGAGCGCGGTCGGATGGTGGGGCATGTTCATCACCATGACCGCCGATGCGACGGCCTTCGCGAGCCTCGTCTTCGGCTACTTCTTCTACTGGACGATCCATCCCGATCTCGCGTCGGGCCAGGATGGCCCGGGCGTCGGCTGGTCGATGCTGGCGATGGCGCTCATGCTCGCCGGCTGGGGCGCGATGCTCGCCGCTCGCCGTCTCAACGCGCGCGGCGCGACCGGGGCCATGCGGCTCGCACTGCTCGGCGGCGCGGCGCTCGCGCTCGCCGGTGGCGGCGCCGGCCTCGCGGGACCCTGGACGGCGGGGCTCGATCCGACATCCCATGTCTATCCCGCGATCGTCTGGGTGATCGTGATCTGGACCGTGATCCACGCCGCCGTGGGCGTGGTCACGCAGCTCTACTGCCTCGCGCGAAGCTTCGCTGGCCGCCTCACGCCGACCTACGACGCGGACCTGCGCAACAGCTTGCTCTACTTCCACTTCCTCGCCGCGACCGCGATCGTCACCTTCGCCGTCGTCGGTCTCTTCCCCCTGGCGCTGTGAGGACCGCGCGATGTTCCACCTCCTGCCCCGCGAGATCGAGAGCCTCTGGACCCTCTTCACCGCGCCGGTGATCTGGGCGGCGCATTTTCTCGTCTGCTACGTCGCCGTCGCGATCGCCTGCGCGCGGGGCGCCGAGCTCGCGCTCGTCCGGCTCGGGATCCTCGGGGCGACCGCCCTCGCGCTCGGGGGCATTCTGCTCGCGGCGCTGCTCGCCTGGCGGCAGTGGGGCTTCGGCGCCGGCGATCCGCCGCACGACGCCGGCACCCGCGACGACCGGCTGCTGTTCCAGGGGTTCGCGACGCTGCTCCTCGCCGGCCTCAGCTTCGTCGCGGTGCTCTATCAGGCCCTGCCCGCCGCCTTTCTGACGGATTGCCGGCCGTGAGGCCCGGGTTCATCCTCGCCGCTCTCGCCCTGCTGGCGCTGATCTGGGGCGGCCCCTTGCTCGGCGCCGACCGCGCCTCCTTCGCGGCACACATGATCGCGCACATGGGCGTCGTCGCGCTCGCGGCGCCGCTTCTGGCACTCGGCCTGCCCGCCGCGCCCACCCACGTCGGACCCGCGCTCGCGACGCTGATCGAGTTCCTGCTCGTCTGGGGATGGCACGCCCCGGCGCTGCGCGGCGCCGCCGCGACCATGCCGCTGGTGACGGTCGCCGAGCAGGCGAGCTTTCTCGCCGCGGGTTTCCTGCTCTGGCACGCCTGCCTGCGGGCTGGCGGGCTTGTCGGCGCGGTCGGGCTGCTCTTCACCGCCATGCACATGACGCTGCTCGGCGCGTTGCTAGCGCTCGCGCCGCGCCCGCTCTACGGCGACGCTTTCGTCACCTGCCTCGGCGTCTCCCTCGCCCCAGCCGCGGACCAGAGCCTCGGCGGCACGGTGATGCTCGCCGTCGGCGCGATCGTCTATCTGGCCGGGGGGCTCGCGCTCGTCGGGCGAAGCCTCGAGCCCGGCCGATGAAGCCACGCCCGCGCCACATCCTCTACGCCGCCATCGCCGCGCCCGTCGCGGCACTCCTCGTCGCCTGGCTCGGCGTGATCGGGGTCGGCGCCGCCTCGGGGCATTGGGCGCTCACCGAGTGGTTCCTGCATTTCGCGATGCGCTCCTCGGTCCGGACCGCGTCGCTCGGCGAAACCGCGCCGCCACCGCCGACCGACGCGCTCCGCCCCGCCGCCGGTCATTTCGCCACCGGCTGCGCCCCTTGCCACGGGGCGCCGGGGGTCCCGCGCCCGCCCAGCGTCCAGGCGATGCTGCCAACGCCTCCCGATCTCGCCTCGGTGGTCGGAACCTGGTCCGACGCCGAACTGCATCGCATCGTCATGCACGGCGTGCGCTTCACCGGAATGCCCGCCTGGCCGGACCCGGCGCGCGAGGACGAGGGCTGGATGATGGTCGCCTTCTTGCGCGCCCTGCCCGATCTCGACCCGCGGCGTTACGCCGAGCTGGTCGCGCCGCCCGGCGCGCCGCCGGAGGACACGCTGCCCGCCGCCTGCGCCGGCTGCCATGGCTGGACTGGGCGCGACGGCGACGCGCAGGTCCCGCGCCTCGCCGGGCAATCCGAAGCCTATCTCCGCGCCAGCCTCGACGCCTACGCGCGCGGCACGCGTGCGAGCGGGGTGATGCGCCAGGCGGTAACCGGCCTGTCGGCCGACGATCGCGCGACGCTGGCGCGCATGCTCGCCGCCCTCCCCCCCGGGGACGACGCCTCCGCGACGACGCGCGCGACGGCGGAGCCGCCGGCGATCGCGACGCGCGGACGATCGGAGACCGGCGTTCCCGCCTGCCTCTCGTGCCACGGGCGCCCGGGTCAGGCCGGCGCGCCCCGGCTCGAGGGTCAGCCGGCCGACTACCTCGCGGGGCAGCTGCGGCTTTTCCGCGATGGCGTGCGCGGCGGAGGTCCCTACGCCGGGCTGATGACCCAAGCGGCATCGGGGCTCGAGGACGATGAGATCGAGGCCGTCTCCGCCTGGTTCGCCGGTCGCGCCGCCCGCGACTGATCCGGCGACGGCGCCCGGTCCGCTCCGGTGGGGAGTTGGATGGGCTCAGGCGCCCAGAGGCTCGGCGCGGCGCCGAAGGCCGTCCAGAACGCGCCATCCCCTCCGAGCTGGGCCAAAGCGACCTTCCGGCCTTCCCGACTGCCCAATAGCAGATCGAACGGATTACCGACGCGGATCACATTGGTCGCGAAGGTCCGCGACACCTCACGGAGATCGCTCCACCGGGTCCAATCCGTCATTGCCGGCCCTTGCGCGGATGCGGGCAGCGCGGCTGTTCGTTTTCAACCTCGGCGACGCCGAGCGCCTGTTCTCGCCCGCCCGCGATCGCGGGTGGAACTTCGAGGCAATCCGAGCATTAGCCTCGCGCGCGAGGGAGGGTTCATCTTGGCACCACGAACGGATCCGATCGGAGTCGCCCCGAATCGCGCCATCCGCGACCTCGGGCGCGGCGCCGGAGGCGCGCTCCTCTTTTCGCTTCCGATGCTCATGACGATGGAGCTGTGGTGGCTCGGCATCTACCTCGACCGACCGCGACTGCTGGTCCTGCTTCTAGTCGCCTTCCCACTGCTCGTTCTGCTCTCGCGCCGCATCGGCTTCGAGCCGACCCGGCGGTGGCGCGACGACGTCATCGACGCCTGCGTCGCGGCCGGCATCGCCGCCATCGTCTGCGTGACGTCGCTCACCCTCTTCGGCACCATCGCGCGCGACACCGCGCTCGACGAGGCGCTCGGCAAGATCGCGATCCAGATGGTTCCCGCGGCGATCGGCGCCCTGCTTGCGAGAAGTCAGTTCGGCGCCCGGACGGAAGACGACGGGCAAGATGAAGAGCCCGCCGATACCTACGGCGGCGAGCTGTTCCTGATGGCGGTCGGAGCACTCTTTCTCGGCTTCAACGTGGCGCCGACGGAGGAAATGATGCTCATCTCCTACCAGATGACCGACTGGCACGCCCTGGCCCTGCTCGGCCTCTCGCTCGCGATCATGCAGGGCTTCGTCTTCGCGCTCGGCTTCGCCGGCGGCACGGAGATCTCGCCCGACGAGCCCTGGTGGAGCTCCTTCCTCCGGCTGACCTTGCCCGGCTACGTGATCGCGCTCGGCATCAGCCTGTTCCTGCTCTGGATCTTCGGGCGCACCGACGGGCTCGGCGTTCACGGCCTCCCGCTGGTGGTCGTGGTACTCGCCTTTCCGGCCTCGGTCGGCGCGGCGGCCGCGCGGCTGATCCTGTGACGGGCCGGGAGAGCCAAGACGAGCCACGTCCGGGCAAGCCCCTTGTGGAATGGATCTTCGGGGGAGCATCCGCCTGTCTCGTCGCCGGGCTCGCGCTCTATTTCGGATATCAGGCGATGGTTGGTGGCACCCGTCCCCCTGCCCTGAGCGTCGTGGTCGAGCGGGTCGAGGCGGCCACCCAGGGAACGCTGGTGCGGGTCGCGGTGACGAACGACGGCGACGACGCTGCCTCGGGCGTGGGTGTCACCGCCTCGCAACCGGAGCGCTCGATCATGAAGCGCATCGAGTTCGACTATGTCGCGGGCGGATCGACGAGACGCGGCGCGTTTCTTTTCATCGAGCCTGTCGCCCCCGAAGCACTCAGGGTAGAGATCGATGGCTATTCCGAACCCTGACGATGGCGGCGAGCAACTGCGCCTGAGCCGGGACGAGGCTTTGGCTAGGCGATTTGGGAGCCGCGCCGCGCTGCGATGAACGCGGTGTCAGCGCCGGCGGAGCGCGTCGGGCTTGTGCGCGGCGCGTGCTCCGGTCTTGTCGCTTTCGACGATGAACTGAGGATCGTCCGCGCTCGCCGCGACGACGTGCCCCTTGATCCTGGTCCGCCGGGTGACGTTCGAGACCACCTCGCCGGTGGTCTCGCCCTGACTCGCCTCCCAGGCGACCTTGTCTCCGGGCTTCGGCGCGCGAGCCATCAGGGATTGGTCGTCGCGGGCGCGCCCGGCGCGGGCTGGGCCGGCGTGGGGGCGGAGGGTTCGGGAGCGGGCGCGGATGGGGACTGACTGCCCGGGACAGGCGCGGCGGGTTCGGTCGCGGTCGGCGGCTGCGCCGGGGGGGCGGGCGCGGTCGCCGGCGCCTCGGCCGGGTTCTCTTGCACCGCCTCGGGCCCCTCGGTCGCCCGGCTGACCCACCAGAAGAAACCGAGGATCACGAGCACGACGAGAACCGCCATCGTAATGAGCGGCGTCGCGTGCCGCCGAGCCTCTTTCTCGGTATTCGTATCGTGCGGTGCCATGATCTCCCCTCTGGACGCGGATACCTCCGGTGGAGAGCGCGGGGGCGGACGGAAGGTTCCGCCGATGCTTCGCCGCGTCCCCATCTGACCAACGCGGCATCACGTCCCGCGGCATCGATTCTCCGGCCAAGAGCTGCGCGCCCGCGCGCCTCGCTGTCAGAGCCTTTCCCGGTTCGCCTTGGCCCGGATCGCCGCGCCCGGTGCGTCAGCCGCCTCGACCATGGCACCCGCCGCGACGTCTTCGCGGCTCTCCAACGCGACATAGCCCTCGGAGTTCGTGGGCGGGATCGGAGCGGGGTCACGGGGCCCGGGCATATCGCCGCGCTCGTCCGCCGCGCCGGAGTCAGAGGCGGGCCCTCGACCAGAGGTCGAGCCCGGGTACAGGCTTTCCGCGCGACCGCTCTCGAGCAACTCCCGGGCCCGCATCCAATGCTCGCGGTCGCACCCCTCCGGCCTGCCCTCCGCTTCCCAGATCGCGTGGGCGACACGTTCGATTTCTTCGTGAGTTTGCCCGGATGATGTCCACATCTCGATCTCCCCGGTGATGACTTCCGGAGAACGTCGCTCCGGTCGATTGGTTCACCGGGCTGCCGCGGGTCAGCGGAACCGGCGAGAGGAAAGCGGAACCACGGCCCAAGGCTTGTTCTGATCAAATGCGCGACGAGAGCCGTGCCTTTCCCTCGCGAACCCATCGATGAGACGACCAGGCTCGCGGCCGGCGAAATTACACATCGAACTCGGAGGTTTTCATGGAAACACATCAGCTGCATCGCGGCCGGCTCATCGATCACATCCAGTTGGTGGTGCGAGACCTCGAGGCAAGTCGAGTCTTTTACAGCGCCGTTCTGGATGTGCTGGAGATCCCGGTATCCGGACAAGAGGATGGATTTTTTTGGGCCGATGAGCTGGTCGTCTCGTCAGCGGAGAGCCCGGCGGCGCTGGGTTCATTGACTGGCCGTCATCACCTGGCGTTCCAGGCCAGAGATCGCGCGACCGTCGACGCTTTCTACCGAGCAGCCCTGGACCACGGTGGACAGGACAATGGAGCCCCCGGCGAGCGGCCTTATCATCCTGACTACTACGCGGCGTTCGCGCTCGACCCGGACGGCAACAATATCGAGGCCGTGTGCCATGGCGAGGCGAAGCGAAGCGCGCCGTCGGTGGTGGTGGATTTCTGAAGTGTTGGGCCCTTGGCCGCTGATTGCGCCGCGAGGGCCCACGCGGCGGCTACGCGCCCGAGCCCTGCCATGGATCGATGATATCGACGCCGCAGCCAACGAAGTCGGCGATATTCCGCGTCGCCACGATGGCACCATGGACCGAGGCGATCGCGGCGATCTGGCAATCGGCCTCCATGATCGGGCGGCCGGCCGCCCGGCGGAGCGCCGCGATCCTGGCGTAAGCCTTGGCCGCCGCGCTGTCGAAAACGAGGATTCGCCCCGCGAAGTCCACTTCGATCACGGCGTCGATCAGCGCCGTCAGGCTGTCTCGCCGNCGGAGCGCCGCGATCCTGGCGTAAGCCTTGGCCGCCGCGCTGTCGAAAACGAGGATTCGCCCCGCGAAGTCCACTTCGATCACGGCGTCGATCAGCGCCGTCAGGCTGTCTCGCCGTCGCCCTTCGGACAGGATCGCCGCGCCCGTGCGCAGCTCGGCCTCGCCCACGGCGCAAAGGAACAGCTCGGTCGAGCTCCGGGCCGCGAACCAGCCAAGCACCGCTCCCGAAGGCGCGGGCCGCATCAGCTCGGAGATGACGTTCGTGTCGATCAGGATCACGACATCGCTCAGAATTCTGGCGTTTCGCGCATGGGCCCCCGCTCGGGGAGTTCCAACTCTACGCCGCCGATGGCGGCGAAGCGGCGATGGATCGCCTGTCCAAGATCCCGGGAGACGGCACTGGCCCCGACCGCCTGGCGCAGGATTTCCCGTGCCTCTTCCTCCATCGAGCGCCCGTGCTCCGCCGCGCGCACGCGCAGCTGACGCTTCAACTGGTCATCGAGATTTCGGATCGTGATGCTCGCCATGACTGCCCTCCCAGTCTAAAACTATGGTATGCATTGATTGCATTGAAATCAATGCAGGCCACGTCCGGGCCCGAAGAGGCTTTGCGCGACTTCGCCTGGTCGGGCACGGCGGAGTCCTCGCCTCACGGTAGCTTCGACCCGAACGGTCGCTCAGAAGCCGCCGCAGCGCCGTGTTGACTAGGAAACACCAAGCAGCTAGTTTCCTAGTCAACACAAGCTGGCGAGTCGATATGTCCATCTCCGCTCTCACCGATCACACAGGATATTGGATGCGCATGGTGTCGAACGCCGTGTCGCAGGAGTTTGGTCGCAAGGTCGCCGCCGAAGGCGTGACGGTCGCCGAATGGTCCTTCATGCGGGCGGTGTTCGATGACGACGGCACCGCGCCTACGCTCCTGGCTGACCGGATGGGCATGACACGCGGTGCGATCAGCAAACTGGCGGACCGGCTGGTGGCCAAGGGGTTTGTCGTCCGGTCCGAGGCGGGCGGGCGAGGTCAGATCCTGTCGCTGACTCCAGAAGGGCGTGAAGCGGTTCCGGTGCTGGCGGCGCTGGCCGATGCGAATGACGCCGACTTTTTCGGCGTGCTGTCTGGGAACGACCGCGAGGCGCTGAGCAGAATTCTGCGAACCCTCGTCGAAAGGCGGGGCCTGACCAGGACCCCGATCGACTAAGCCGCCGGGTTACCCCAACAACCGCGACACGAAAGGAACCGCCATGAACGCGGAACAGATCGCCATTGCCGAAACCTGCCTGCGCGCCGCGCACAACGGCGGTCTCAGTTTCCCCGAGATCGTGGGCCGGCTGATCGCCGCGGGCTTCGAAGGTTACACGGTCGATTACCGAAGCGATAAGCAGGTCTTCTACCTGCCGGGCGGCAACAGTCTCATGCTCGACATGTCACGAGTGTCCGGCGCTGTCGCCGAAGCCTTCGATTCGACCGAGGTGGAACGGCTGGTTCGCTGGGCGCAGGCCAACCCGGCCGATTACAGCTACACGGCCTTCAGCCGGAAGGCGAAGGCGGCCGGTTGCGCCGGATATCTCGTGTCCTTCCTTGGCCGGCGCGTTGTCTATTTCGGCCGCACGGCTGAAACCCATGTCGAGCATTTCCCGGACTGACCGGTCAAGGCTATCCAGTATCGAACACGGCGCGGATGCGGGGCAACATCGGCGCGAGGCGCCACGATGGTCGCGTTGCTAAACGACCTCATCCAGACCGTGCGCCGTGCCGACCACATCGTGCTCGTGGGGTATAGTCGGGTCGTCGCGCAGGGGGCTCCTTCTGACAGCCTTCACGCCGCCTTTGACGTCGGAGTGACGATCGTGCCAGATCCGACACCCCCGGAGCGACGCAGGATGTTCGCGGAGATGCCGTGGGGCCGTGCAAGGCGTGCGGCCGGAGGCGATCCGTCATTCGGCGAAGTTCCCGCCCGCTCGCCCGCGGCGGAGCGGGGCTTGCGGGGCAACCGCGGCGAACTACCCGCCCCGGACATCGGTTGATGAGCCGAGAATAATCCGAACAACGGGGCTCCGCTGGTCGCTCCTGCGATCAATCCGCTAGCTCGCCAGAGCACAGACCGCGGATCGAGCCATTTCGGTATCTGGAATCAATGCGCGGGGCTGAGCCAGAGGGGTTGTGGTGCCCCGGCCCCGCCCCGCGACTGTGCCGGGGTCAGGTCCCGGCGCGGTCGCACCGCTCACGCGGATCACCGCCTCGCGCAGCGGAGCGCCGTTTGTTGACTCCAAGACGCATTCCCACTTTCCTTGCCGCTGAGAGCGGCGGTGCAAAAACCGGCCACGGTAGCGGCGGGATAGTCCGGCCGCGGGCGGAGTAAAATCCGGCCACCTATTTCCCTTCTGCATTGAACGCAGGAGGGACAGGGG
>NZ_JBKQWU010000055.1:0-20597 GCF_047275745.1 Amaricoccus sp. W119
ATATCCGAGGTCTCCGCGCTCGAAGCTCCTCCGTGCTCATTCTCACCCATCTCAACACCTCCGTCGGCCCAAATTAAGCCGTCTGGGATGTCTCAAGAAACCCTGGGGCGGAGGATTCACTTGAAGATCGAGTCTTGATTTTCGGTTCTACCTGTGCCGCCGGGGGGTGCGACACGAAAGTGCTCCAATTGTCCGGTTCACGTGAACGTTTCGAGAACTCCGCGGTCCGGATCGCGGTCGGTGATGCCGGGTTCTTGCCATATCCAGGCGAAGTCGTTGTCCCGCATCGGGTCGGGCGGCGCTAAATTTCCTGGACGAACACGTCAACCGCCGCTCCCTGCCCTGCTCAATAATGCCCGGTAAGTTTGCCTTATCGGGCATTATGAGACTTGACCCTGTGGGTTCGGCGCTTCCGGTCCCCTGCCCTTTTCAATCGCTATGTTTAAGGTCGCGGCTCCGCTGCGGCACGCGTTGTTTTGCGCGGATGCACATTGACCGTCACTTCGACCTCCTGCCCGAGGCCGGACAGAATGGCCATCAGGCGGTCGATGGTGAAGCGGCCAAGTTTCGCCCTGCGAATGCGGGAGAAATCGGCGGCGGCGATGCCGGTTTCCTCCTGGGCCCGCCGCACCGTCAGCCCGCGCTCGTCGAGCACGCCGACGATGCGCGCGGCCAGCAGAGCGCGCAGTTGCTCGCGGGCGGCGTCGGCATGGCCAAGGTCGCGGAACACATTGCCGCTGCCCCGGATCACCTCGAAATCGTCCTCGCTCATCGTAGCCTTTCTCTCAGCCGCCTCAGCCGCTCGTGGATCAGGTCGATTTCGGCCCCTCGGCGTCTTGATCCCCGTCTTGGACTTCTTTTGGAAGGCGTGCAGCACCCAGCGCAGCGCGAACACGACCCGGTAAGCGTCGCCCCGGTGCTGCAGCGCCAGCTCCATCACCCCGGAGCCGAAACCGGTCGGCGGCTTGGCCATATCCGGCATTTGCATTCTACGGCGACCCAGACCCGGAATAACCCGCTTCGCGCTGATGTCTGACGGCGAGCACCAAGGCCAGCTCACCGTCCACCCGGTAGAGAACGACATAACCACTGTCTCCGAACGGGATCAGCCATTCCCGGAATTCCGGGGGCATCTTCTCGGCCGGGCGCCCCGCGCCGGGGTGCGCCTCCACGATCCGCATGCCCTCGCGGATCGCTCGCACGGCGCGGGACGCCGCGGCGGGGCTGCTCTCCGCGAGAAAGCGATGGCAGCGCTGGACGCCCCGCAGGGCCTCCGATGTCCAGATCAGTCGTGGCATTCAGGCGGCTCCGGGTCCCGCCCCGCCTCGAGCTCCGCCATCCACGCATCGGCGTCCGCGTGCGTCACATGCTGGCCGGTCGTCTGATACGCCGCCCAGGCGGTCAGCGCCTCCCGCCGGAAGGCTTCCCGCTTTTCCTCGCGCTCCACATATTGGGAGATGGCCTCGCGCATCAGGTAATGCGTCGACCGATGCTGGCTTTTTGCCAGCTCCTGGATCCGGGCATGTACCTCCGGATCGAGCTTCACTGCGACGGGACGGGCGGCGGGCATAATACGCTCCTAGGTATCATAAGGTGATACCTTTAGCAGGAAGCGCGGACCCTGTCAGCTTTCCAGCGCCCGCGCTCGTGAGATGGCATTCCGTGGCTCACCAGATCGCCAAAATCCCTCGGCGCACGCCGCTCGCTCGCCGTGCCGTATCCTAATCCCCAGACCCGACTTCTGCACGCGGAAGGCCAAGGCTTTCCATTGGGTCCGGCCCGGCATCTGCGTGTGGAGGCCAATACCCGCGCGGCGCCTCCCCGCTCCGCCGCGCGCCGGAGCACCGGCCGCCTTGCCGCGCTCCCTCACCCTCGGGCGAGCACCAGCGCGCTGCCCGCGACCAGGAGCCCCGCGCCGACGATGGCGGTGACATTCGCCGCCAGACCGGTTCGGGCGATCTCGATCGCCAGTCCGCACAGGAGCTGGCTGGCGACGAGAACCGTGACGGTCGAAACCGGCCCGAGCTCGCGAAAGCCCGTGACACTGGCGAAGACGAAGAAAGAGCCGAGCAGCCCCGGCAGCAGGCTCCACGCGCGGAAACCGCCGACCGCGGCGGCGAGGCCGGACGGGCCGTTCTGGAGGAGGAGCGCGACCAGGAGCGCCACGAGGCCGACGGCGGAGTTCAGGACCAGCGGCGCCACCGTCGAGCCCCCGGTCGCGGCCATCCGCGCCATCAGCAGGTTCTGGGCGACCAGCGCCGCGCCGGCCAGCGCGAGCAGGCCGAGGAGCGGCGTCGGCATCACGCCGTTCCGTCCGGATCCGCGCGCGCGTCGAGCGCGAGCCGCAGGAAGGCGAGGTCGAGCCACTTGCCGAACTTGGTTCCCACCTCGCGCAGCAGCCCCGCCTGTTCGAAGCCGAGTGACTCGTGCAGCCGGATCGACGGGAGATTCCCCGCCTCGATCCCCGCGACCATCACATGCTTGCCGAGGCCGCGCGCCCGCTCGATCAGCGCCGCCATCAGCGCCCGGCCAACGCCGCCGCGGCGCGCCCCGGCGCGGACATAGACCGAATGCTCGACGGTATGGCGATAGCCGTCCCAGGCGCGCCAGTCGCCGAAGGCCGCGTAGCCGAGCACGGCGCCCGCCTCGTCGACCGCGACCAGCACCGGATAGCCCGCCTTGCGTCGGTCGGCGAGCCAGGCGGCGCGGTTGGCCGCGTCCACCAGCGTCTCGTTCCAGATCGCCGTGGTATGAAGCACGGCGTCGTTGTAGATCGCGAGGATGCCCCCGATGTCGCCGGGTTCCGCGTCGCGCACTTGTATGATCCGCTCCGATTCCAATATAGTGATACGCATGTCTACTATGGAGAACGAGATCGATCAACGGCTCGGCGCGCGGATCCGGGCGGAGCGCGAGTCCCGGGGCTGGTCGCTCTCCGATCTCGCGGCGCGCTCGGGCGTGTCGCGCGGCATGATCCACAAGGTCGAGCGCGGCGACAGCAGCCCGACCGCGTCGCTGCTGGCGAAGCTCTCGGGCGCCTTCGGGCTCAGCATGTCGACCCTGCTGGCGCGGGCCGAGATGAACCCGGGGCGGCTCGCGCGGGCGAGGGACCAGCCGGTCTGGACCGACCCCGAGAGCGGCTATATCCGCCGCCATGTCTCGCCGAGGACTGATCTCCCCGCCGATCTGGTGCGTATCGAGCTGCCGCCCGGCGCCGCGATTCCGATGCCTGCCTCGGCCTACACGTTCCAGCGCCAGCTGATCTGGGTGCTGGCCGGGCGGCTGGTGTTCCTCGAGGGTGAGCTTCGTCACGAGCTCGACGCGGGCGACTGCCTCGAACTCGGCGCTCCGAGCGACTGCGCCTTTCGCAACGAGAGCGACGCGGTTTGCGTCTATGCGGTGATCGTCATTCGAAAGCACGGATGATGACGCGCGATGGCTCCTCGCGCGGCCACCGCGCCGCGTGACATTGCCCCGGGTATCGGGGTGTCGAGCATAGCGGCTTGAGAAGCCCTCCGGCGATCGTCGCGATGCCAGCCCAAAGCAGGGTGACGATGAAGGCGAGCATGGGCAGCGCGGGCCCGAGCGAGCGCAGAATCTCGCGCGGGCCGGCTTATCGGACTAACTCCACACGTACCCCAAGGGGGTCGGCGATATCGGCCCAGGGACGGTCCGCCGTCACTGCGGACACGCCCAGGAGCCTCGCCAACGCGAGACAGGCCCGGTCACCTTCGCTCAACCCCTTGGGGCGTGTGATGGTGACCAGAGTACCCGCCTCGATCGCGAGCGCCAATGTCAGGTCGCGGACATCGAGAGCGAGATCCGCGATGATCCGGGTCGCGTCCTCCCGGGTGCCGCCTCTCTCGACGATCTTCTTCGTAAGTTCCTGAGCGTTCAGCGCGGAGACTGCGACCCCTCGGTCGAGCCAGCTCTCGACGATGTCCCATCCCGTTTCGTGATTGAGATAGGCCAGCAGCGCGGAGGTATCGACGACCGCGGCCACGCCGGTCATCTCACGCGCGCCTTCGGATCTTGCCTCAGTCGCGGCTCCTCATCTTCGCGTGCGACCTCGGCCCGCTTTTCAGCGAGGAAAGTATCGACCACCGGCTCTCCTTCCGGCACGAGGGCGCGGAAGCGTTCCTGTGCTCGGTGGCGCGCGCGCTGGGTGGTGGTGATTTCGATCCGGTCCCCCTCGGCCTGAATGAGGATGCGATCGCCCTTCCCTACTCCCAGGGCGCGGCGGAGTTCGGCGGGCAGGATCATGCGTCCATTTTCTTGAATAGGGACATCAAACTGTTTCATGGGCACCTCCAGAAAAAATGGGTCACAGAAAGCATATCGGGTCATATTGGGTTGGTCTAGACATCCCCTCGTGGGGTCCCGAACCGGGATCGTGCCGTTGGTCCTCGTGGACGCTACCTGAAAGCCAAAACGGCATGTTATCATGGTCCCATGTTAACATGTTGCCATGGAGATACGCCCGACACTCTCGGGTTACCTCTTGCCTTCGCGCTACGGATCGGCCCGCCTGCCCGCCTCTCGTTCGCCAACACGGCTTGTGACCAAGCTCAGCTCTGGAACAAGGCCGTCCCCATGATTACATGTTACCATGGGGGTGGCCCAGTTCCGGCTCGGACAGCCTTCCTCGAAATGGGAGATCGCCAAGAGATCGCGCTTCATGAGTCCAGTGAGGCCGCGGTTGTTCGCCGGACAGACCTCTGAGCTCGAGGGTCCCGAGGACAGCGATTAGCCGTCCGCCCTCTTGAATCCCGGTCTCATGGGCAACCAAGTCGGTATCCCCTGCTCCACGAGTGCCCGGACCGACGCTTCTCGCCATCCAGGATGGTCTTCCGCGACCCGACAACCCCAACCCGCGCTCCGTCCTTCAGTAACGACGTATCTTCCGGACAAGCGCCTCAGGAGCATTCTTTTCTTAATAGGCTTCATTTATCGTACCATGAAACCATGGCCTCATGGTTTCATGGTACGATAGACCTCCCACATCGTCAGGAAGAGCTGGGACTTGGCGCCCTTCGAGAAGCCAAACTCCTCCCCTGCCCTCGCGCTGAAAGCTTCGAATACCTCCGGCGGAACCTGCACCTGCAGCGGCTTGTTCCTCGCCTCCGACGGGCGCGGATCGGCCTGGATGATATTCGGAGCCTTCTCACGGGGCGGAGGCGCCCCCTTCTTCAGAAGCGACGTATTCGCCATCATGCAACCTCCTTCGCCTGCGTCACCGCCGCCAAACGGTTAATGATCGACTGCGCCAGACGCTCGGCCTTCTCGTTCAGGGTCCGGTGCGTCGTCTCGGTCGCTGTCTTGCCCGCGTCGTGCGCGATTCCGTAGGCGGTTGAGACCGGCAGGAAGCCGTCTAGCGTCGTGTAGTCCGTCTGCTCGAGATAGGCCCGCGCAGCGCTCAGTTCGGCGTCGCTGTTCGTCGTCTTCACCAGCGCGAAGGCAATGCGGCCGGCATCAATGCCGGAATCGGCGAGACTGTGCGCGAGCTTCACCGCCGGGCGCAGATCATCCTTGGTCTGTCCGGTCGGAATGACGATTAGATGCGCCGCCTTCGCGATTTCCAGCGTCTGCTGTGAGGAGTGCGGGCGGCCATCGAGGATATAGGCGTCGAAGCGTCCCGCCTCGGCAAGCGCCGTCTTGATGTTTCCGAACGGCTGAACTTGGATCTCTGGCTCAAGCTTCGCTTCCGCCCGGTCCGCAGCCCATTCCGTGCATGTGGTCTGTTGCGTGTCCAAATCCGCGATCTTGACCGCGAACCCGTCCTTCGCAAGTTCGCGGGCGAAGAGCCGCGCCAGAGTCGATTTTCCTGCCCCGCCTTTTTGCGAGACCATTCCGATGATGTAGCTCATGTTTGTTCCTGCTCGATTTTGCTTTTACGATGGTACCATGAAATCATGATCCATCAACGCCCTGATATCATGGTTACATCTTACGATGGCACCATGTTATCATGACGACATGGCACCATGGATGCTCAGGCAAACGCGCGGATAAATGTTCTTCCTGGCGGCCGCGTGAGGCAACATGATTTTCGGGCCATCCCCCAGGAGTTTGAGACGCAGCGGTGACATGGCTCCATGATACCATGGCACCATGTCACCGTGAAACCATGGCAGGCACTCGCCTATCTATTCGGGGAGTGATCCAGCTGCAAACGGGGCAGGGCGGTTCCCCTCAAGAAGCCTGCTCTCATAGTCGAGCTGCCGCTTGTTCGCGGCCTTGACCTCCGCCACGAACACCCCCGTTGGGGTCAGCTCATAAAGCGGGTCGCGACCGTCCGCAGCACTCTTGCTGACCTTATAGAACAGCAGGACATCTTGAGCCCGCAGCTCCTCGAGCGCGTCTCGGACTGTCTCCCGATTGCGGTCCTCCCTGCTATGCACGAGCAGGGCACTGTCCCGTTTGATCGTCGAATATCGGATCGAATAGGGCTGGGTGAGGCTCGCGTTCGTATAACGCCGCGCCAGCAACTTGTGCAGCCAGCGGGCCAGCTGCGAGGACATCGACATCAGAATTTCATAGTTAAATTGACGAAACTGCAGATTGTTGATCGCCCTAGAGTAGACGAACGGGAGGGTAACTCGCCAGCGCGATTTTGGATCGGCCAAATATTCTGCGCGACTCACCTCAATCGCCTCGGGGATGATGGCACCCCGATACGCGGCCTTTTTGTTGTTCCCATGGAAGAACAACAAAAGACGGCACTCGTTCATGATCATCAGCGACAGCTTGATCTGCTCAAGTGAGCGCGAATGCCCGCGCATACGCAGCTCCCGGGCGATCATCGCCAGCGAGAACTCGACAAAGCTCTGCTCTTGATCCGCATAATGCCGGCCATGCTTCTGATCGGCGAAGAGCTTCCGCAAGACCTCCTCGATCAACTCCTCATTCACAGAAGGCAGAAAGCTTCGCTCCGTGCCATCCACCTTGATCAAGGCCGGCTTAATCTGCATCGTCGCTGGGATCTGCTCATCGGAATTGTACGGTTTGTAGATGAACTCCCGCTCCCATATCGGCAGCCGACCGTCCTTGTCGCGGAGCGCGATCTGCTTGCGCGCGGAGCATGAGTATTTCGGGATCGCGTCCCAAAGCTCTATGGTATTTGAGTGCTTCTTCGGATCGCCATAAAATGCCGTGAACATATCAAACTGGGCCGATGGGGTAGGGGCCGGAAGGTCCTTCATCCTCTTATTTTTCCCTGACTGCTCACGGTTCTGATTCATTGTCATTCATCGTATCCGAGTATCGACCTCCCCTAGATTTTGTCCAGAGAAAGTCAAAGTTATCCACATTTTGGGGCCCGGGCAGGGGGCAAGGTTAGAGACGGAGGGTGCAGAAGGTTAGAGATGGAGGGTGCAGAAGGTTAGAGACGGAGGGTGAAGGTTAGAGATGGAGGGTGCAGGTTTGTGGGTACTCAAGGCCATTTTCGGTCCCAAAGGGTTGGAGATGGAGGGTGCAAACAGGCAAAAAAGGTTAGAGACGGAGGGTGCAAACCGGGTTCGCGGACCCCTGACACTCCATAAAAAGTTAGAGATGGAGGGTGCAAACGCCCGGGAGGTTGTAGACGGAGGGTGCACGGATGACTCGATAACAAATTGAAATAAAACGAATTTATGGCATTTTCGGATTCCTATCCTTTTAACCTTATACTTAACCCTTCTAATTCGTCAGGGCAGCTCTCGAGCCATCCACCCGATCCCCTCCTCACCCTGGCTTGTGCACGAGATCCTCCCCGGTGACGGGCCCGAGGTTGAGCGCGCCGGGGGCCTTGAGGAGGAGCTCGGCCTCGACGCGTGGCGGGGCGGAGGAGCCGGCGGCGCAGGCGATCCAGGCGCGGAACTTGTAGAGCCCGGGCTGGAGCTCGGCGCCGAGCACGAGCGAGAGCGCGGCGGGGCCCTGGCGGTTGTCCCAGGGACGCACGGCCTGGCTGGCCGCGCCGATCGCCTGATCCTCGAGCCAAGCTTCGAAGAGGCAGGGGACCTCGGCGAGCGCGCCCTTGCCGAAGCTCACGCGCAGGTCGGCTGCCAGCTGGGCGCGGCCGGAGCCGGTCGAGCGGAGCCAGCCCTGGAGCTCGACGCCGGCGAGGCCAGTGTAGCGCACACCGCGATCGGAGAGATCGCCGAGGCCGATCGGCCCGCCGGCGTAGACGAAGCCGCCGACGCTGTCGGGCGGCACCTCGCCGAGCCGGCGGGCCTCGGTCGGCGCGGCGCGCGCCAGCGCCACGGCGCCGGGCAGGTAGCTCTCCGGCGTGGGGGTAAACGAAGTGCCCGCCGGTTCCGCGTCCGAGGCGGGCGACGCAGCGGCCACCGCGCCTCCTCCGTCGCCTTCCTCCGACGGGACCGCCCCAGTCTCCGGCGCTATCTCTTCGGAGCCGAGGCGGCGCAGGATTGCGTCGAGCTTGGCTTCGATCCGGTCGAGCTGTCCGGGGCGCGGAACGACCGGGTCGGAGTCGGGCGTCGCGAGAGGCGACGCCATCGCAGGGGCCTCCACGGCGGTCGCCCCAGCGTCCTCGGCCAGGGCGGGGCCGGCGAGGGACAGCGCGAGCGCCGCGAGGGCGGCGGTTGTCGCGCCGGGGGCGCGGCGCGGGACGAGAGGGCGGATGGGCATCATGGATCCTTCCTGGACGGGGCGCGCGGCGGCTCTCCGGCGCGGAGGGTGCCGAAGGGATCGGTGGCGGCGTCGGGGTTCCGGACGATGGTGACGCCCTCGAGGCCGCGCCCGGGCGCGAGCGGCGTGCCCGGTACCGGGGAAGCCAACTCGTCGGAGACGGGGGCCTCGTAGCGCGTGCCGGGCGGCGGGAGCGGGATCCTGGCGGCCGAGGGCGCGCCATCCCCGTTCGTGCTTTCGCCCGCGCCGAGGCGGAGCAGCAGGACGACAAGCGCGAGACCGGCGCCGATCACGGCGAGGCGGAACACGCGGTCCGCCGCCCAGGCGCGGGGCAGCGCGGCGAGGAGCCGCCGGGGCAGGGTGGGGAGGTTGTTCATGGCATCGTCCCCGCTGGTGCCGCCGCCGCGTCCGCGCCGAGCGTCTCGCGGGCGGCGGCGTCGATGTCCTGGGCCATGAGCGTGACGAGATCGTCGCGGGTGCGCGCGGGCAGGCGCATCACGCGGCTGCCCTGGGCCTCGCGGGCGCGCTCGACGAGGGTGCGCGCGGCGCGGCCGTTGCCGGGCTCGGGGGCGGCCGCCAGCGCGGCGCAGGCCACCTCCAGGGCTTCCTCCGCTTCGGAGGCGAGATGGAAGCCCGCGCGCGCGATCCGGGCGCGGCAGATCGTGACGAGTTCGCAGGCGTCGTAGTTCGCGAAGGCGATGGTCCGGGTGAAGCGCGAGCGCAGGCCGGGGTTCGCCGCGAGGAAGCGGCGCATCGGGCCGGGATAGCCCGCGACGATGACGCAGAGCCGGTCGCGCTCGTCCTCCATGAGCTTCAGGAGGGTATCGATCGCCTCGGGGCCGAAGTCGCGGGCGGCGTCCTCGGGCGCGAGCGCGTAGGCCTCGTCGATGAAGAGCACGCCGTCGCGCGCGGCGGCGACCGCCTCGCGCACGCGTGGCGCGGTCTGGCCGATGTGCTGTCCGACGAGGCCGGAGCGATCGACCTCGACCAGGTGGCCCGAGCGCAGATAGCCGAGCCCGGCGAGGATCTCGCCCATCAGCCGGGCGACCGTGGTCTTGCCGGTGCCGGGATCGCCCGTGAAGACGCAATGCAGGCTCGGGCCCTCGCCGGGCGCCAAGAGCCCATGGCGGCGCCGCTCGGCCTCGGCGGCGAGCGCGTCGATCAGCCGGGCGACCTCGGCCTTGACCGCGTCGAGCCCGACGAGGCCGTCGAGCTCGACCAGCACCGCCTCGAGCGGGCGCGGCGCGGCGGCGGCGCCTTGGCGCGACGCGTCGCGCGACACCGTTCCGGAGCTCCTCTGGGTTATCAGGCCGCCTCCCGAGCCCTCCACGGCGCGCCAGAGGCGCCAGGAAACCAGGAGCAGGCAGCCGATCAGGATCGGGCCGGCGTAGGCGTGGAAGAGCGCCAGCGCGGCGANGCGCGCCAGAGGCGCCAGGAAACCAGGAGCAGGCAGCCGATCAGGATCGGGCCGGCGTAGGCGTGGAAGAGCGCCAGCGCGGCGAGGAGAGCCGCTCCGGTCCCGAGCAGCCCGAGGCGGGAGACGAGGCCGCTCATTCAGCGGCCCTCGGCCCGGACGCGGCCTCGAAGCGCGAGGGGGCGACCAGCGCGCGCATCTCGGGGCGGCGGAAGTAGATCGCGCGGCCGCAGCGGAGCGGCTTGTGGCCGCGCGCGATGACGAAGGCCTCGTCGGCGCGGGTGTCCTGGATGAGCTCGTCGGGCTTGATGAGCGCGCGGCGGATCTCGGAGCGGTTGGCGCTCTTCCCCGAGCTCGCCGAGCTCGTACCGCCCCAGCGGCCCGAGGTGCCGCGCGTGTCGCCCTCGCTCAGCGCCATGACGCCGTGCTCGCCGCAGGCCTGGGAGAGCGCGCGCGCGGTCTCGGGATCCTGCACGGCGGCGTAGAGGCGCCAGGCGGTGGAATCGATCCAGGCGCGCGCGCCCTCGCGGCCCCACTGCTCGGTGAGCTGGCCGGCGGACTGGTAGAGCAGCAGCAGCGTCATGCCGTACTTGCGCCCGGCGTCGCGCGCGGCCTCGAGCGCCGCCATCGGCCCGAGGCGGGCGACCTCGTCGAGCAGGAAGAGCACGCGGCCCTCGGTCGCGCCATCGGCCTCGTAGGCGGCATTGAGGAGCGCGCCGACGATCACCCGGCCAAGCCCGGGCGTGGCCTGCAGCGTCTTCAAGGGCAGCTGGACGAAGACGGTGAGCCGGCCTTCGCAGAGCTCGCGGGTCTCGAAGCTCTCGCCCGAGACGAGATCGGCGTAGGCCCGGATCGAGAGCCAGCGCGTCGCCTGGTTCGCATTGGCGTAGACGCCGGAGAAGGTCTCGTCGACGAGGCCCATCAGCGTGCCCGCGAGATCGCGCGCCATCGGCGAGGCGGAGGCGCCATGGATCTCGCCGAGCCGGGTCCGCATCTCCGCCTCGGGGATCACCAGCGCCTGGCGCAGGCGGCGCAGCGTCTTCTCGCGCCGGGGCAAGGCCGGATCCCACATCAGGTCCGCGAGCAGGCAGGCGATCAGCCCGCGCCCCATGTCGCGGAAGAATTCGCCGCCACCGCTACCGCCCGCGCCGCGCGCGGGCTCGCCGGCGAGCCAGGTCGCGACCGCCTCGACGTTGGTCTCGGCGAGCGGCCCCGCGACATCGATCCAGTCCAGCGCATTGAACCCCCCCGCCGGGTCATCGGCGCGGTCATTGGCGCTGGGATCGACGGATGCGCCCGTCCTGGCCGATGACCCGGCCCCGGCGGCGGGATCGAGCGTCACCACGCGGTGGCCGAGGCTGGCGGCGCGGTATGCGCCGACCATGGGTCCGATCTCGCGGGCGGGATCGAGCACGACCGCGGAGCCGGTCCAGGCGAGCATGGTCGGGATGCCGACCGAGGTGGTCTTGAAGCCGCCGGATCCCGCGAGCACCAGCGCGTGGGTCGAGCCCGACCGGCAGGGATCGATCAGGAGCGGCGCCGTGCCGCCCGCGCCCCAGGTGGCGGGATCGGCGGGATCAAAGGGGCGGCGCGATGACCCGTGCCACGATGACCCGTGGCGGTCGAGGTCGACGCGGTAGGCCTCGCCGACGACGATGCCGCCATGGCGCGGGTCGGGTCCGGGGAAGAGGCGGCGCGCGTCCTTCATCGAGAGCCAGTCGGCGTGGCCGTGATTGTCGGAGCGCGCGCGCCGGAGCGGGCCGTGCGCGCCGCCGGGGCCTCCCTCCCCACCGAGCGGCTCGCCGCTCAGCAGGCGGATGCCGATCCCGAGGCCGACGAGGCCGGTGACGAGGGCGGCGAGGTAGGGCATCGGGACCCCGCCGAGGAGCTCGAGCGGCGGCGCGGTGCCGGCGCGCGCCGCGAGATCGTCCCAGGCGGGCTTGAGCGTCAGCACGAGCGCGAAGGCGACGCCGCTGAGGCTCGCGAGCGCGGTCGTGCGCGTGGCGGTCCCCGCGCGATGCAGCGCGAGGGCGATCAGCATGACGAGGATCGGGCCAATGAGCCCGGCGCTCGGCCAGACGGCGTAGGCGAAGGCGTATTCGGCCGAGCTCCGGTCCATGCCGGCGCTCAGGAGCACGCCGTCGCGCCAGAGCCAGAGGCTGAGCCGCAGCGCCCCCCAGAAGAGCCAGAGCGGCCAGAGCTGGACAAGCAGCCTCAGCCCGGCCCTCGCGAGGCCGGTCAGTGCGCGCGCGATCATCGGGAAGTCCCTGTCTGGAAGGCCTCGTCGAGCTACTCGGCGGCCTGGGTCGCGGCGCGGCCCTGGTCGCCGGGCGCGGGCGCCGCGTCGGTCTGAACCCGGCGCAGCGTGCCGCCGAGTTCGTCGGCGGCGCGCCTGGCGTCGTCGTAGCTCGCCAGTCCCTCCCAGTGGCGCATCACCTTGGACCAGCGGAAGCCGAGCGCGCGCAGCCGCGCGGTCACGGTCGCGGCCTGCGCGCCGTCGAGCGCGAGGATGAGCGGCTCCTTCACGACCTCGCGGGCCTTCGCCTCGCGCTCGAAGGCGCGGCCGCCCTCGGCCTGCCAACGCGCGATCTCGGCGGCGTCGCCGAGCTTCGCGGTGAGACCGAGCAGCGCGCCGTAGAGCGCGTTGGCGTCGAGCTCGAGAAGCCCGGCCTTGTCGACGAGGCCGCCGGCCTCGATCAGCCGCCGGGTCCTGGCCTTGCGCTCGGCCTCGCGCACGCGGTTCTCCTCGAGCTGAAGGCGGGCGCGCTGCTGCTCGAGCCGCGCCTGGCGCTCGGCCAAGCTGGTGCGTGTCATGATGGTCGGTCCTTCTCGATAACAACCAGGCTACTCGGGGGGCGACTGCTAGCAAGCGCCACGCGCGAGATTCAAGCGCCAAATCCCTCATCCCCGCCGAATACGCGCGGGGGAGAGGAACACCTCCGCTCCTTTCTCCGCGCCGCGCGCCGCGCCCATTCAGCCGCGCGCTGCTCTCGCCACACGTCCCTGGCGCGTCCCCGCGCGGGAACGGCTGCCCGGACATGTCCCTCTCCGGGTGCGCAGTCCCTGCGCGATCCCGGTCGCCAGCCCACGACCCGGACCGCCCGCGCGGCTGACCGCGCTCGCCGCCATCGCTCGGCGTCGCTCGTCGTCGCCGTTGGATCGGCCGGGTTTGCGCGCGCTGGAATGGGAACAGGGGCCGTTAGGGGCGGACAAGCGGCGGACTGGAAGAATCGGCCCCGGCGGTGCCCGGAGCACCAGCCGGAGGCCTGACCACCATCCGAGGCTGCTGAGGACATCGAACAATGGCTGACCAGCAGCATACAACCCGTCGCGCCGTTCGGTAGTGTCTCAGTTAGAACGTCGCTATGCGCCAAAAGCGGTCGTTCCGCAGCGCGGCCAAGATCCCGATCCTCTGGGGCGGATTGCGGTCATCTGTCATCTGCCGCCTCGCAGCGGGATCGGCACAAAAGTCGGGAGCAGCCATTCGGCGCGCCGCCCCGGCGCAATCCCGCGCGCCGAGCTGCCATCCTCGGTCGGAAATCAATCGCGCCGGGTCAATCGAGTCGAATAGGCGAAGCGGTCGCCCGGATGGATGCTGATGGAGACCTCCGCCAGCGTCGCCGGGCCAAGGAGGTACTGGCGGCGGACCTCCAGCGCGGCGGCGCCCACGTCCGCCTTCAGCGGATCGGCAAGCGCCGTCGGCACCGGCAGCGCACGCAACTGCTGGCGGATCTCGAGGATGCGCCGGCCGGAGGTCTCCTCGATCAGCGTGCTGAGAAGGTCGGTGGTCGCTCCGAGCCGGCTTCGCACGCCTTCGGCGAAGTCGGCGGCGATATAGACATCGGTCCAGCAGACCGGCGGGTCGTCCGGACGGTCACGCCATAGCCGCAGGCTCGAAACCCGGAGCCAGCGGCTGCCCGGCCGAACCCCGAGGCGAGTCGCGAGCACGTCGTCCGCGACCTCATCGGTCACCTCGACCGTCCGCCGGATCGTCGCGTCGCCGAACTGCTGCACTTCGGCGATGCTGCCGATCGCCTGGAAGAATCCGGGCTGGTCCTCCGGCGGACCGGCGGCCTCGACCCGCGTGCCCACGCTCTTGCGTCGCGAGATCAGCCCGGTCGCCTGAAGTTCCCTCATGGCGGCGCGCACCGTCGAGCGACTGACGCCAAGCTGTTCCGCCAGGGTCACCTCCGGAGGCAGAAGGCTGCCGACGGGGTATCGGCCGGAACCGATAGCCTCGGCCAACTCTCTGGCGACATTCGCATATCTCGGCTGCATCGGGTTCCCCAGCTTCGCGGGCATACTCTAACCCGAAAGCCACGGCCTGAGGAAGGGCTTTGTTCGAACATTACGGTTGATCGAATCAATAAAGTCGGACATATCACAATGTACGAACAAAATGAGAGGAAACCCCGTGTCCAGCACCGTCTTCGACTCCGCCCTGTTCCGCGACATGTTCGGCACCGCCGAGATGCGCGCGATCTTCTCCGACGAGGGTCTCGTCGGCCGCTATCTCGAAGCCGAGGCCGCGCTCGCCCGCGCGCAGGCGCGCCTCGGCGTCATTCCGCGGGACGCGGCCCACGCCATCGACGCAGCGGCGCAGTCGATCGAGATCGACTACAACCTGCTCCGCCACGAGACCGAGATCGTCGGCTATCCGATCCTGCCGCTCGTGCATCAGCTCTCGAAGGCGTCCGGAGATGCCGGTGGCTACGTCCATTGGGGCGCGACGACCCAAGACATCATGGACACGGCCAATGTCCTGCAGATCCGCGCGGCGCTCGACGTCGTCGCACGCGACCTGACCGAGCTGCGCGGCATCCTCGCCGATCTCGCGGTGCGCCATCGCGACACCCCGATGGCCGGACGCACCCATCTGCAGCAGGCGCTGCCGGTCACCTTCGGCTACAAGGCGGCGGTCTGGCTCTCGTCGATCGACCGCCACATCGAGCGGCTCGGGCAGGCGCGCCCCCGCGTCCTCGTCGGCGAGTTCTCGGGCGCCGCCGGAACCCTCGCCTCGGTCGGGTCAGGCGGGCTCGAGATGCAGCGCCTCTACTGCGAGGAGCTCGGGCTCGGCCAGCCTTCGATCACATGGCACGTGGCCCGCGACGGCATCGCCGAGGCGGTGACGCTGCTCGGTCTCATCACCGGCACCCTCGGCAAGATCGCCACCGACGTGATGATGATGGCGGCCTCCGAGTTCGGCGAGGTCTCCGAGCCCTTCGTCCCGGGTCGTGGCGCCTCCTCGACCATGCCGCAAAAGCGCAACCCGATCTCGTCCGAGCTGATGCTCGCCGCGGCGAAGTCGGTGCGCCAGCACGTCGCGGCGATGCTCGACGGCATGATCCACGACTTTGAGCGCGCGACAGGCCCGTGGCACCTTGAATGGATCTCGCTGCCGGAGAGCTTCCTGCTCACCGCCTCCTCGCTCGCCAACGCCAAGTTCATGCTCGCCGGCCTCGTCGTCCACGAGGATCGCATGCGGGCGAACCTCGACCTGACCGGTGGCCTCATCGTCGCCGAGGCGGTGATGATGGCCGCGGCGCCGAAGCTCGGGCGCCAGCACGCCCACGACGTGGTCTACGGCGCCTGCCGCCAGGCGATCGAGGGCGGCGGCAAGCTTGCCGACATCCTTGTCGGGATTCCGGAGGTCGTCGAGGCGATCGGCGGCGCCGACGCGGTGCGCGCGAAGTGCAACCCAGCCAATTATCTCGGCCTCTGCGGCGAGATGGTCGATCGCGTGGTCGGCGCCCTCGAAGTCGACGCGTCGCGGCCGGCTGGCGCCGCCGCCCTGGCCGGGAGGTGAGGACGATGACCGACGTTGTCACCCACACCGAACACGCGGGCGATCCCGCCGGCGGCGACCGGTTCGACCGTATGCGCCAGACCATCGGCATCCTTCTGGGTCCGATCCTGCTCGTCGCGCTCCTCGTGGTTCCGATGGACCTGGACTGGCACCAGCAGTCGCTGCTGGCGCTGATGATCTTCGTCTTCGTGATGTGGATCACCGAGGCGTTGCCGATCCCGGTCAGCTCGTTCCTGGCGCTGGCGCTGGCGGTGGTCCTGCAGGTTCCCGTCCTCGACGCCGGAGAGAGCGCCTCCGGCTTCGTCTACGGGGCGTTCTCGTCCTCGACACTGTTCCTGGTGATCGGCGGGTTCATCCTTGCCCAGGCGATGATGGTGCATGGGCTGGACCGACGGTTCGCGCTCGCCGTCCTGTCCATCCCGGGCGTGGCGCGCTCCACCACGACGGTGGCGGTCGCCTTCGGCGCCGTCGCCGCCCTGGTCTCGGCCTTCGTGTCCAACTCCGCGGCGGCGGCCATGCTGCTGCCTCTCGGCCTCGGCATCGTCTCAGCGATCGGACCCGAGATCACCGCGGTCACCGGCCATCATGTCAGCCGCAGCCGCTTCGCCTGCGTGACGATGCTGATGATCGCCTACGGCGCCAGCATCGGCGGGCTGCTGACGCCGATTGGCAGCACCGCGAACGTCGTCGGGCTCGGCTTCCTCAAGGAGCAGGTCGGCATCGAGATGGGCTTCTTCGAGTGGACCGCCCGCACGGCGCCCCTCTCCATCCCGCTGTTCATCGCCATGTGCGCGGTGCTCCTGGTCATGAACCGGCCGGAGGTGGGCCGACTCAAGGGGGCGACGGATTTCGTCCGCCAGGAGCGCGGCACGCTCGGACCGCTCAGCCGCGGCGAGGTCAACACCCTGATCGCCTTCGTGACGGCGGTCGTCCTGTGGGTGGCGCCCAGCTTCGTGGGCAGCGCGGAGCCCGGCACGGTTCTCGCCGCCTTCAAGTCGCTCGACATCGGCAGCGCCGCGCTGATCGGGGCGGCGATCCTCTTCTTCCTGCCCGTCGACTGGAGCGAGCGCCGCTTCACCCTCAACTGGCGGGAGGCGGCGGACATCGACTGGGGCACCGTGTTGCTCGTCGGCGCCGGGCTGGTCCTCGGCACTCTCATGGCGAACACGGGGCTCGCGGAGATCATCGGAACCGGCGTCGTCGACCTCCTCGGCTTCCACAGTGTGGTGCCCGTCGTGGTCGCCTCGGTCGCGATCTCGATCTTTATCTCGGAGGCGACGTCCAACACCGCCGCCGTCGGTGTGGTCGTGCCCGTGGTGATTCCGATCGCTGTGGCCGCGGGGATCGACCCGACGCTGCCGGCGGTCGCCGCCGTGTTCGGCGCCTCGATGGGTTTCATGATGCCGGTGTCCACGCCGCCCAATGCGATCGTGTACGGCTCGGGCATGGTGCCGATCTTCCGCATGTTCCGCACCGGGCTTGTCTTCGACCTCATCTCGGTGGGCGTGATCTCGGCCGGCGTACTGGCAGTGGCGGCGATCAATCCCCTGAGCTGACCCTCGCTGGACTGCGGCAGGTAATCATCGAGTGCGCGCCGGAGCCGGCGCGCACCTTTCCTTGTGTGGGGAAGCCGACGAAGGGGAGCGACTACGCGCGAAGACGGTGAAAGGCCTCGGAGGCATGGCCCACATCGTTGACGATGCCGGGCGTCGGCCACCGCCCGGTCCTGTCGAGGCCCATCGCAGAATGTTGCCCGGACGGATGGCAGCTTCCCGAAGGCTGGTGTCTTGGTGCTCGTTCCTGCGAACGAACGCCGTCGGCCCGTGAGCGGCCAATTTCAAACTGAGACACTGCCCGCCGTTCGGAAAGCAGGGCCGGTCAGGCGCATCCTCCACGCGCGGAGCAACCTCGCACTTGCGCCGACGCTCCTCGCCGTTGGATCGGCTATGTTCGCCCGCGACGTCGCGGGTACCTGCTTCACCGCCGTGCCGGGTTCTCACCCGTAGCGAGCCTTGGCGAGCGTAGCGTTGGTGAGACGCAATATGCGTTCTGGCGAACGCGGCTTGCGGAGGGGGCGCGGCCTTGGCAAAGGTGGCGCCCATGGCCATCGCCTTCGCCCGTGCCCGGTATCTCTCGCGCTCGACCGGCGGCTCGGCCACGCGGTCGGCGGCCTATAACGCGCGGGAAGCGATCGCGGACGCGCGCACCGGCGAGCGCTATTCCTTCGCGCATCGCGCCGCGCCCGAGCATCACGCGGTGCTCTTGCCCGAGGGCGCGGACGTCTCCGCGCTCGGCACCGCCGCGGCGCTCTGGAACGTGGCGGAGGGCGCGGAGCGGCGGCGCGACGCGCAGGTGGCGCGCGAGATCGTGCTGGCGCTGCCGGCGGACGCCGAGATCAGCCCCGAGGATCGGATCGAGCTCGCGCGGAGCTTCGCCGAGGCGCATTTCGTCTCCAAGGGATTGGCCGTGCAGCTCGACGTGCACGCGCCGCACGCGACAGACGGCGGCGAGGCAAGCGCGGCGGGCAACGTCGTCGCTGGCCCGGACGGCTCGTCGGCGAACGAGCGGGCGAACCACCACGCGCATCTCCTGATCACCACGCGGCGCGTCGAGGGCGACCGGCTCGCGTCGAAGAAGGCGCGCGACCTCGATCCGGAGGTGAGGAGCTTCAAGGGCCGCGCGGCGGTGACCGAGGGCGAGCGCTGGGGCGCGCTCTGGGCGGCGCACCAGGACGCGTATTTCGCCGAGCACGGACTCGGGCTTCGCGTCGAGGCGACGGCGGCGGTGCCGGGCAACCACGTCGGTCCGATCCGGATGCGCGCGGAGGGATCTCCGGCGGTGGCGCGGGCCGAGGAGATCGCGCGGGCGAACGCGCAAGCCGCGCGCGATCCGGAGCAGGTGCTCGGCGTGCTGACGCGGAACAACGCCACCTTCACGGAAGCAGCGCTCGATCGCTATCTCGCGAAGCACATCCATGACGAGGCTGAGCATCTCGCGGTGAAGGGCAAGGTGCTCGGGCACGGCGCGGTGCTGGCGCTGCATGATCCGGCGAGCGGGGCTGCGACCGGGCGCTACACGACGCGCGCGGTGCGCGAGCAGGAGCGCGCAGCGCTCGCCGAGGCCAGGCGCGTGGCGGACGGCGCGGCCGGGCGACACCATCGCGCGCTTGGGAAAGTCGCGCTGGAGGGCGCGCGCGCGGGACGGACGCTGCGCGAGGATCAGCGCGCGGCGCTCGCGCACGCGGGCGGCGCGGGCGGCCTGAAGATTCTCGAGGGCCGGGCGGGCACCGGCAAGAGCTATACGCTGGCGGCGATCCGCGACGCGCATGCGCGCGCGGGCTACGACGTGGTGGGGCTTGGGCCCACCAATGGCGTGGCACAGGACCTGCGGGCGGACGGGTTCGCGCGCGCGGCGACCGCGCATTCCGAGCTGTTCGGGCTCCGCAACGGGCGCGTGCGCTGGAGCCCGCGCACGCTCATAGTGGTCGACGAGGCGGCGATGCTGGACTCGCGCATCACCGGCGAGCTGCTGACGGAGGCGCGGCGGAGCGGGGCGAAGCTCATCCTCGCCGGCGACGATCGCCAGCTCGCCGCGATCGAGCGCGGCGGGCTGTTCGCGGAACTGATCAAGCGTCACGGCTCGGTCGAGATCACCGAGGTCACGCGGCAGCGCATCGACTGGCAGCGGCGCGCGGCGCGCGACCTCGCCGAGGGCCGTGTCGCGGCGGCGGTGAAGGCCTTCGACGCGCACGGCGCGCTCGACTGGTCGGAGACCGAGGCGGCGGCGCGGGAGCGCTTGGTGGCGCGCTGGACGGCGGACACCGCCAGGGACAGCGACGCGACGCGCTTCGTCTTCGCCTATACCAACGCCGAGGTCGACGCGCTGAACCGGGAGCTGCGCGCGGTGCGGCGCGCGCGCGGCGAGCTCGGCACCGAGGACGTGGCGTTCGAGACGAAGCACGGGCCGGCGGCGTTCGCGATCGGCGACCGGGTGCAGTTCACCGACACCGATCGGCGCCTCGGAATCTACAACGGCAACGCCGGCGTGATCACCGCGATCGACGCGCGGACCGGCCGGATCAGCGCGCGGCTCGACGCGAGCGGCGCGGGCGAAAGCCGGAGCGTCAGCTGGCTGGCTTCCGAGTTCGAGGGCTTCCGGCACGGCTACGCCGGCACGATCTACAAGGGCCAGGGCAAGACGCTCGACCACACCTATCTCTCGCACTCGCGCCACTGGCGGCGCGCGGCGTCCTACGTGGCGCTGACCCGGCAGCGCCAGTCGGCGACGATCTTCGCGGCGAAGGAGACGGCGGCGGACGTGACCCAGCTCGCGCGGCAGATGGCGCGGGGCGAGATCCGCGCGGCCTCGGTCGCCTGGGCGACGCGCGACGAGCTGCCGGCGGAGTTGCGGGAGCGGGCCGCGCGGAGCGCCGGGGCGAAGCGGCCAGCACCGGCGCGCGGGGAGCGGGGCGCCGAGGCGGACGCGCGCGCTCCGGCGGCGGGCCAAGCCGCGGGGAAGCGGAGCGCGGCCCCGGAAGCCGATGCGCGGCGGCCAGTGGCGCCGCGCATCGAGGAAAAGCGCGCGGCCGCGCCGGAGAGCGCGGGGCAGGGGGCACGCACCCCTGAGCGGGCACCGGTGGCGGAGCGGCCCGCGTCACGGGCGCCGCGCTGGCTGATCGCGCCGGCGGAGCCCGCGCCGCCGCTCGGGCGGGGCGAGATCGCCGCCGCCGTGGCGGCGAGCGGCGAGGTCCGG